>JAFQNZ010000118.1 GCA_017395715.1 Clostridia bacterium
CCCCGATGACGTGATCTATTTGGAAGTCCCCCCTGCCCTCTCGCGCGAGCTTGTGAGAAAACGGAGCATTTCGGACAACCGCGCCATGGATATCCATGAAAAAGACACAGGCTTTTTTGAAAAAAGCTACGAAGCAGCCCTCTTCACGGCAGAGCATTGCGGCTGGACAAAAATCGCCTGCCACACCGATACGGATGGCGTACTCGCCATGCGGCAGGTGGACGAGATCACAGCCGATATTCTGAAAGCGCTTGATCTTTGATTGACCAAAAGGAGTTTCACTATGGTATGTATTTTTTTAGCCGACGGCTTTGAAATGATTGAAACCTTGACACCTTGCGATATTCTGTGCCGCGCGGGACTTGACGTGCGTCTTGTCTCGGTAAACGGAAAGGAATTTGTCCGCTCCACGCACGGGGTGGATGTGAAAACCGATCTGCCGCTTTGCAAGGTTGATCCCGATTCGGTTGACATGATGATCCTGCCGGGCGGAATGCCGGGTGCCAAAAATCTTTATGAAAGCAAAGCTTTGATTGAGCTTCTCCTGCGCCATGCTGAAGAGAAAAAGCCGATCGGTGCGATTTGTGCCGCGCCCTTCATTCTCGGTAAATGCGGGCTGTTAAAAGGCAAAAAAGCCACCTGTTACCCCGGTTTTGAAGACGATCTTCTGGGCGCCACCGTTCTTGCCGACGGCGTTGCTCGTGATGGCAACATCGTCACCGCCAAAGGCATGGGTGTTTCGCTTGCCTTCTCGCTCGCCCTTTGCGAGTTGCTTTGCGGCAAAGAAAAACGCGACGCTATCGCCAAGGCGATTATGATGGCGTAACAAAGTTGCATCTTTCGTTCCGCTTCCCCGCCCGTATCAAACTGAGCGGCGGACAAACCTAACTTTCGAGCCACACTTTACAACCTTATTTACATCAGTAATAGTTGATCTATCGAAAGGAGAGCGTAATGAATTCAATACACAAACACATACTTGAATACGCCGGAGCGTTTGTATTTGATTATGTCGAACATCTATCCATGCGCGTTTTCGATGTAGAGATAGATATTGATATATTTGAGTACAAAGATCAACGTAATTATAGAGAAAAGGCGCACGTAGCTTTTAAAAAAGGCAATTTAGTCTATGAATGCGATTTTTGTGATAAACACAACTATAAAAGTGACTTTCATCCTATTACCTTAAACGGACAACGCTTTATTTGTTTTAGAAAAACTTTATATGGCTTCACCTTGATAAATGCAGATACTCTATCCATTGAATATGAGTATTTTCCCGAATGCGTAATTCACGGTGAAGAATCATTTATTATCACAGATGTCAAGCAACTTGATACTCTTTTGATTTTTGAGGGATGCTATTGGGCGTGTCCTTATGAATGTTTTGCTTTTGATTATAAGACGAAATTATTTCTGAATGTGTCAAAGATGTGTAATGTGTTTTATTTGGACAAAACAGTATTACAAGATGACGAGCTGATAGTATATGGCACCGATGAAAACGATTCCGAAAAACAGATTACTGTTCACAAGCAAGATATAATAGCCGGCATAAGCAAATACGGAAAAAGAGATTTTTGAATTTTTTAAACTTTCCCCTGTTTTTCAACCAAAAAAAGACCTTTTGTACGCCCCACCCACATGGAACGTGTCGTTGCTATGAACTTTGCGAGCTGCTTTGCGGCAAAGAAAAACGCGACGCTATTGCCAAGGCGATTATGAAGGAATAAAAACAGTTGCATCTTTCGCACCGCTTCCCCGCCCGTGTCATCCTGAGCGGAGCGAAGCGGAGTCGAACTCGAAGCGCTTTTGCGCTTCGAGCTTGGGATCTCGGGCGCTTGATTGCCCACCTTTTGTAGATCCCGCGCTCCGCGCGCCCTCCTTTGGTCGGGTTCGACTGCGAAAACCTCCCACCGGGATGTTTTCTCCGCTCAGGATGACACAGAGAAGGGCGTTTTCCACTACCAATCAAAAATAAATAACACAAAAGAAAGGATGCTCCGCGTGAGCGAGGAAAGACCATGAGTTATATCCGCGACGTGAAAAACAAAATACGCGAAACCTACCGCTCGCGCCGAGACGAGCTATCCCCCGAGCAAAAAGCGGCGTGGGACAAGAAGATCATTCAGAACATCACCTCCCTTGCCTCTTACCGCTTTGCCGATGTGATCCTTGCCTACCATCCGCTTGACGGCGAGATCGACATCCGACCGCTTCTTGAATCAGCCCTTGCCGCAGGCAAAAAGGTGGCACTCCCCCTTTGCTACGCCGAGGGACGCATGGATTTCTTTTATATCACCTCTCTTGACAACTTAAATGACGGCAAATTCGGCTTAAAAGAGCCATCGCCCGACAACGAAAAGTATGACCGCGACAATCCGGCACAGGTGCTCATGCTGATTCCTGCGCTTGTGTACGATCAAAACGGCTACCGTCTCGGCTACGGACGCGGCTATTATGACCGCTATGTCAACAGCTTTCACGGCACCAAGGCAGGACTTTGCTACCGTGCCTTCTTGCATCCCACCCCTCTGCCGCACGGCAGATTTGACTTTGCCGTTGACTACATCGTCACCGAAAAAGGAGTGAAACTGATTGAAAAAGCTTAACGCCCAATCGGCGCTCCCCTTGGTTCTCTTGTCTGTTTACGCGCTTTTGATCTTGACCCGACTGATCCCCGCCGAAGTGATGGACTCCACCGTCAAGCTATTCTTTGCGCTGATCATTTTGGAGCTTTTGGTGTTCGCGCTTCCAATCTTCCTCTTTTCCCGTATGCAAGAGCGTGACTACATCAAAGAGTTGCCCTTTCACTTCTTCTCTGCCAAGTTCACACCCTTTTTGGTATCGATGGGCTTTTTGATGCTCTCGGGCGGACTTGTCATCAACGCACTCTTTTACTTTTTGGGCTTCGGCTCGGCATCCTACGCCTCTCTGGGCAGCTTCATTCTCTCGGAAGTGTCGATCGACAACAATCCCTTGTATGTCCTCTTGGCATACGGCGCGCTCCCCGCGCTGTGTGAAGAAGTTTTATTCCGCGGCATTTTGATCCATGAACACAAAAAGTATTCCTTCCCCACCGCCGCCATCATTTCCTCGCTTGCCTATGCGTTTTGCTATTTTGACCTTTCGGCATTTCCCTTTTATTTCTTAAGCGGTCTAATCCTTGCGTATATTGTCCGCATGACAGGCTCGCTGTTTGCCGCCATCCTCACCCGCTTTGCGGTCAATGTGGCGTCGGTTTACTTAATGCCCTCGATTTGGGGACTGCTCACACAGCCGCTCGGCGTTTTGTTTGCCGTCTTTGTGGCAATGGCGCTCTTCATCATCTGCCTGTTCTTCGCTCTCAAAACCACCGAAAAGCGCTACCGCGAAATGGCGTGTGATCCTCTTTTGGCAGAAGATCGCCCCTATCCTTTCAAAAAAGCCGTTCGCAACGCATACCACATCCTCTCTGCCCCTGCCTACCTCCTTTGCATCGCAACTTATATTGTTACCGTTGTGTTGATGATGATATTTGGGTAAAAAACGGGATTTTGATTGGATAAACGAACAATACTTCGTAGGGGCAACGTCCTCGACGCCCCGAAAACAAACAAATTTTGTAAAACTATAATTGATTGTAAAACGGGGCGTCGAGGATGTCGCCCCCTACAAATCCACATAAAGCATCAAAAAACACCCCCAAACGGGGGTGTTCATTTATTTTTTATCAAAGGCATCCACAAGATAGGAAAGCACATAATAGCCAAGCAGCGAAAAAAGCGCGATCTCGATATACGGCATGAGGATGGTGGTTACCACCTGAAAACGCAGCGAAAAGCCAAGCTCCGCTATCGTAAAGCCGGTTTCAATGGCGGCAAATATAACCGCAACCGCAAGATACACAACGACAGGGATCTTTTTCATCATGGGAACAGCTTCTCCGCGCACATTTGATTTTCGATAGAAAGAACGCACCAAACGTAGCGATACAAACAGCACCAAAAGCAACACAGGCAAATTGAGAAGCGAGGACACGATGTAGGAAAGAAGCGCGCCGCCCCTGACGAGATGGTCAAGCGTTTTATCATTGAAATAAAAATCAAGCATCAACTGCTTATCGAGAAAAGCCGCGAGCCAATAGAGAAAAATGCGAAGCGCAAAGGAAATGAAAACAAGCGTGAGGATCTCCCACAGCATTGTTTTTTTGCGAAGCGTATGCTCTTCATGCGCCACCGCGACTGTGAAAAGCGCAAGAACTGAGAACAAAGCGCCCACCGAAACAATCTCCGAAATATAATATACCAGATATTTCCAAACCGCATCGGCGCCGTTGGCGGTCAACATCTGCGACAGCGGAAAGAAAAACAAACTGCCGATCAAGGATGCGCCAAGTGTGGCAAACAGCAATAGGCGGTGATAGTCCTTTTGCTTGCCTTCTTCCAGCGCATAAGGGTTATAAACTTGCTTTTTTCTCATACCGAGATCTCCTTGGGGCTACTTAAAAATACTTCACGGCGGCAATCACCTTGCCGAGTATCAATACCGAATCAACAATGATAGGCTGAATCGTCGAGTTTTCGGGCTGCAGACGGAAATGTCCGTTTTCCTTGTAAAAGGTCTTGACGGTGGCTTCGTCGTCAATCAGTGCCACCACGATCTGCCCGTTTTCGGCATAGCCCTGCTTTTTCACAATGATGATATCGCCGCTTGCAATACCCGCTTCAATCATGCTTTCGCCCTTGACACGGAGCGCAAACAAGTCGCTTGCCGAGTAGTTTTTGCCGTTCAGCGGAAAATCCATGTGCTTTTCAATGTTCTGCACGGCAAGAATCGGCGTGCCTGCCGCCACTTGACCGACAAGCGGGATCTTCACGCTCTCGCCCGAAGGACGGGTGTCCACTTCACTTGTGCGGATGGTACGGCTCTTGCCTGCCGTTTTGCTGATATACCCCTTTGCCTCCAAGCGGTCAAGATAGGAATGCACCGTGGAGGTGGACTTGAAGTTAAGCGCAGACTGAATGTCGCGCACGCTGGGCGGATACCCTGCCGAGCGCTGATTGAGGCAAATAAAATCGTAAACTTCCTTTTCTTTTACGGTTAACTTTTCCATTCATCATACCTCCGTACTTCCCGATCCTGTCGCAGACTGTTATTTTTTGGCGAAGACCGTCATTTTACATCTTATTTTAGCATATTTCCCTGCCGATTGTAAACCTCCTTTTGCCGCTTTGACGCGCTTGACTTGTAAATTATTTGTGAACATTTGTTCTTTTGCGTTTTTATATCTTATCGGCAATTTTCTCCCGCAGATTCGCAATGATCTTTTTTTCAAGCCGTGAAATGTAGGATTGTGAGATGCCAAGCGTTTCCGCCACCTCTTTTTGCGTCTTCTCCTTGCCATCCACAAGACCGAAGCGAAGCTCTATGATGATCCTTTCCCGCTCATCAAGTGTTTCGAGCGCTTGGCGGATGATCTTCGCATCCTCTTCTCCCTCGAGTCGCTTGTACACACTGTCATCGTCGCAGCTTAACACATCCGAAAGCAAAAGCTCGTTGCCGTCCCAATCGGTGTTCAACGGTTCTTCGATCGAAAGCTCCTTTTGTCCTGCTGCTTTGCGCAAAAACATCAGAATCTCGTTTTCAATACAGCGCGAAGCGTAAGTCGCAAGCTTGATGTTGCGATCGGGTTTGAAGGTGTTGATCGCCTTCACAAGCCCGATCGTTCCGATTGAAATTAAGTCTTCAATGCCCGCGCCGGTGTTTTCAAATTTCTTGGCAATATATACCACAAGGCGCAAATTGTGCTCCACCAGCTTTTGGCGCACCGATTCTTCTTCCTCGATCCGTAAAAGCAGTTTGGCTTCTTCTTCGGGTGTCAAAGGACGGGGCAAAGTCTCGGCGCCGTTGATGTAAAAAAGCCTTTTGTTTCCTTTGTAAAGCCTCTCGAGGAGTTTTGACAAGAGTGTAAACAGTTTCATATTCAAAAAATCCTTTCATCAACTTAAAAGTGAGGGCGGCAGAATGGCTTCAAAGCCCTCAAAATCCTCCGCCGTCTCATCGCATACCACAAGCGCTTTTTTCTCCTCCCCCGCCACCAAAACAGAGTCGGGCAGATAGCCGCGAAGCAGCCCCTCATGCCCCACCGTCACGATCGGCACAAAGCGAAATTTGAGCCGTTCTTTTTCGGAAAGACGGGAAAGATCGGCGGCAAAATTCAAAAAATCGGGCAGAAAACCGGGCGGCAAAAGCGATTCCATCGTCTTTTTTGTCACCACGATCACAGGCAGATGCCCGATCGGCTCTTCCAAAAAATGACCGCTGTCTACAAGAGAAGACAGTGTCACACAGCGTCCGCCGTCAGAAAGTGTCAACACCGCCGAGCGGCAAGAGGCTTTTTTCTTCGCATAGCGCGAAAAAACAGACGCGATAAACGCCGCCCATGCAGCACAAAGACCAACCGCCCAAAGCGGCAGATCGCTGTACACCGTCTCGACCTCACCGTTGATGTAAATGCCTTTTTCGGAAAGCAAACGCCCTGCGTAGTAGTACACTGCCGTCATCACGCCGCCCATCACAAACGAAACGGCAAAGAACAGAAGCGCCCTTTTAACAAGTGCAGTTACACGTGAAACGCCAAACACAACAGCCGAAAGCAAAAACGGAAACAAAAGCGTGGCAAAAGCTTCGACCGAAGAGGGCAGAAAGAGCGCCACTGTGGCATATAAACCGCCGAGCGCACCGCCCAAAACAAGCCGCCAAAATGTCAAGGATGCGTGGCTTAGCTTCGCTGTGAGATACAAAGCCAAAAAGTCCATGCTGAAATTCACAAGAAAAAACACGTCTCCGTAAATCACCTGCTTCACGCATCCACCCCGCTTTCTGTACCTGCCATTATATGCCAAGCCTTTCACAAATTATGTTGAAAGCTGTAAGTAAATAAAAACTGACAGCTCTGTTTCTTGCTCATTCTGCATCCTGCATTGTAAAGTTGCACGGCAAAGCCAAGAATCGCTTTGTCAGATTTGGCACTTTTGGCAATTCAAATAGCATTTGTGACAAAAGACGACATTTCGCTTTGTGCATTAACCACAATAAGAAAACAAAATTTTCGTTTATTTTTTTTCATGTTTTTTTAACTTTCACTTGAAAAATTCTTGTCACCATGCTATAATAGGGTAATAGTCGGTTATTGTGCCTATTTGCGCGCAAAAAAAACGCAAAAAATCACGAAGGGAGTGGTACGCTGTGGCAACCGAATGCGCCTCACATACCCATTGCGAGGCCAAAAACAACCCTTCTTTTGTGCTCGACGAAAGCATCCTTGCCCGTCATGCCAAGCTTGGCGTTACCCGTAAAGACGAAGGCAAGCTTTCGGTCTATACCTTTCGTGTGTGGGCGCCCCGCGCAGATTCGGTTCACCTTGTTGGTGAATTTGTCGGTTGGGAAAAAGGAAGACCCATGACGGCACTTGCTCACGGTGTGTGGGAATACCACCTCACCACAGAAATGCCGCTTGAAGGGATGAAGTACAAGTACAAGCTCTTTTCCCGCGATAGGTCCTTTTACCACGCCGACCCGTACGCTTGGCAGTCCGAAGCCACGGAACACGCAGCGTCGGCAGTGTGTACCGAAACCCGCTTTCGTTTCCAGGACGATGTTTGGATGAAGCACCGTCAAAATAACGCAAGCATCCCCCTCTCATCCCGTCCGATCCATGTCTATGAGATACACGCCGCCTCTTGGCGCACGCATAACAGCCGTCCTTCAGACGAAGCGTTTGCTGTTTTGGGCTACCGCGAGCTTGCCGACGCCTTAACCCCTTATGTCAAAGGTCTCGCGTACACTCACGTTGCGTTTTCAGAGGATATGATAGAAGGGCTGTCCTATATGGCACCGCCTGCCCGCCACGGAAGCTTTGACGATTTTCTCTATTTTGTCAACAAGCTTCACGCAAACGGTGTCGGCGTGCTCTATCCCTTCCCCGTCATTGATATCCGCAAACAGGTATCCGACAGCATCTGCTCTTACCGCTGTCCCAACCTGACAGCTTACATTGTGTTGACTCTCTTGCACTTTGCAGAAAAATGCCATGTTGACGGCTTCCTTTCGCAAAATGAGCCGACCGATGAAGCCAAAGCGCTCACGGCATTTACCGCGCAAGAGGTCAAAAAGAAGCATCCCGATCTCATCTTTTTGCACAAGGGCGCAGATTTGGCAGCCAACGACGCCTTTGATTTGCAGTCGGGCAACAAAGAAGACTCGCTTTGGCGTTATTTTGCCTGCGATCCCTTCTTCCGCCGTTACCATCAAGCATCGCTTGCGGTGGAAAAACAGTCGCTTTTGTGCGAGCCTGACGGCAAAGGACGCACGCTGATGTCGAACTTTTTCGGAAACTATGAAGAAAAGTTCGCCACCATGCGTCTTTACCATATATTTCGTCTTATGTATCCCGCAGCGCTCCTTTCGGTGATGGGCAACGAGCTTGCTCCTTTCACATCCCGAACCAACGAGCGAGAGCTTGAATGGTTTTTGCTCGATTTTTCCATGCACCGGCGTTATTTCAACTTTGTCAAAGAAGCCAATACGCTCTACCTTGAAAATCCGCCTCTCTTTACAGGCGACTGCAAGGTGCTGTACGAAAACGCAAGCGATAATGTTTTGGTACTCTCCCGTCGGGATGAAAACCAAAACCGGTTAACCTGCGTCTTCAACTGCTCTGCCGTTTTGCTTTCCGACTACTTCTTGCCAATCGACATCGGAGACTGTCACGAGATCTTCTCGACCGACAGCATCGCCTTTGGCGGAAGCGGTCAGGAAAACACGCGAAAAACTCTTGCCGAAAACGGCGGCGTTGTTTTGGATATACCACCGCTTTCCGCGGTGATACTCAAAAGTCTTTCAAATTTGTAAAGACTTGATTCTATCAACAAAAAAATAATATATCGGGGGTAAATATGTATCACAAAAAAGAATGTGTCGCCATGCTTTTGGCCGGAGGACAAGGCAGCCGCCTTTACACTCTGACAGAAAAAACCGCAAAACCCGCAGTCCCTTTCGGAGGTAAGTACCGTATCATCGACTTTCCTCTTTCCAACTGTGTCAACTCGGGCATTGACACGGTCGGTGTTCTCACGCAGTATCAGCCCCTTGAACTCAACGAATACATCGGCAACGGTCAGGCTTGGGATCTTGACCGCACCTTTGGCGGTGTGATGGTGCTTCCTCCCTATCAGGGCAATAAGTCGGCAGACTGGTACAAAGGCACTGCCAACGCCATCTATCAGAACCTTGCGTTCATCGATCGCTACGATCCCGAGTATGTTCTCGTCCTTTCGGGAGACCATATTTATAAGATGGACTATGCCGCCATGCTCGACTTCCACAAGAAGACCGAAGCAGACTGCACCATCGCGGTCCTCAATGTTACACTCGAAGAAGCATCCCGTTTCGTTATCATGAACACCGATGACAACGTAAAGATATACGAATTTGAAGAAAAGCCGAAGCATCCCAAGAGCACCAAAGCCTCGATGGGTATTTATATGTTCAACTACAAGAAGCTGAAACAGTACCTCATCGAAGACGAAAACACCGAAGGTTCTGCCAACGACTTTGGTAAGAACATCATCCCCAATATGCTCGCCGCAGGCGAAAGTATGTACGCTTACCCCTTCTCGGGCTATTGGAAAGACGTGGGAACCGTATCCTCGCTTTGGGAAGCCAACATGGATCTTCTCGGCGAAAATCCCGTCTTCAATCTCCACGACCGTTCTTGGCGCATCTTCTCGCGCACCTCGGCTTCCCCTGCACAGTTTGTGGGTGAGAACGGCGTGATCGACAACGCTCTCGTTTCCGAAGGCTGCGAGATCATGGGCACGGTCAAGGATTCGGTGCTCTTCAACCGTGTTACCGTAGAAGAAGGCGCTACGGTCACAAACAGCGTGATCATGGGCGGCGTTACCATCAAAGCCGGCGCCACAGTGAATAACGTCATCATTGCCGAAAACACAACGGTCGGCGCAGGCTCCGTCATTGGTGACGGCACAAAGCCGGGCGACAACATTACCATCCTCGGAAGCGATCTTTCGGTTCCGGACGGTATGGCCATCGGCGGCGGTCTCTTGGTCAATGCCGAAAAACTTTCTGAACTTGTATAAAAAGGGGGTCACAGGAATATGTCTACCACAGGTATTATTTTTTCCAATCTTCATGATATGTCGATCGCCGATCTCACGAGAAAACGCACCATGGCGTCTGTTCCCTTCGGTTGCCGTTACCGCTTGATCGACTTTGCCCTTTCCAACATGGTAAACGCCGGTATCAGCGATATCAATGTGATCACCCATAACAACTACCGTTCCCTGATGGACCATCTCGGAAGCGGTAAGGACTGGGACCTTGCCAGACGCACAGGCGGTCTCAAGGTGCTTCCTCCCTTTATCACAGCCTATTCGAACGATACCAATGCACTTTACACCTCCCGTCTTGAAGCACTCAAAAGCATTCAGGGCGTGGTAGCAGGCATCACGGCAGACACCGTAGTCCTTTCCGACTGCGACGCCATCTGCAACATCGACCTTCGCAAGCTGATCGAATACCACAACGCCGAAGATGCCGATGTCACCTACGCCGTTAAGACGATTCCGCTGACTGCTGCCACCTCGGAGCATTACAACATCATCTCCTCCGACGAAAATGGCACCATCACCGATATCACCGCGCACAAAAAAGGCGTGGAAGGCAAATTTGATGTTTCGATCAACATCTGGGTCTTCAAGAGACAGTATCTGCAGTCCAGCCTTCTCGATGCCGCAGCTCACGGTTACACCAGCTTCACGCACGACATCATCGGCAGAAGCCTGAACAGAAAGACCTTCAAGGTTTATCGCTACGACGGTTTCTATGCCAACATCACCTCGATGGCTGACTATTACGCCATCAACATGAGTCTTCTTAACCCCGCAAACCGCGAAGCGCTCTTCAAAGTCAAAGAACGCCCGATCTACACCAAGGTCAGAAACTCCGCACCCACCAAGTATGTGGACGGCGCTCAGGTGAAAAACTCCCTTGTGGCAGACGGCTGTGTGATCGAAGGCACGGTTGAAAACTCCATTCTCTTCCGCGGCGTCAGAGTGGGCAAGAATGCGGTTGTGAAAAACGCCATTCTCTTCCAGGATACACAAATTCTTTCGGGCGCGTTCGTCAACTGCGTGATCGCCGACAAGAATGTTGTCATCCGTAACGATGTCATGCTGTCGGGTCACCCCACCATGCCTCTGTACATCGAAAAATCCAAGATGATTTAATCATCGAAAGTTCACAAGCGAAAGGAACCACTTATGTCTAAGATTCTTTTTGTTGCGGCTGAAGCCGTACCCTTTGCTTCCACAGGCGGACTTGGCGACGTCATCGGTTCGCTCCCCGAAGCCATTGTCAAAACCGATAAGAGTGCCGATGTTCGCGTGGTGCTCCCCCTTCACTCCAAAGTGACTGCAGAAACCCGCAAGGAAATGACCAAGGTTTGCGAATTTACCGTTTCGCTTTCTTGGCGTAACCTTTACTGCGGTGTATGGCAGCTCAAAAAGGGCGGCGTCACCTACTATTTCATCGACAACGAATATTATTTCAACCGTTCTCGCCTGTACGGCGAATACGACGATGCGGAACGCTACGCATATTTCTGCAAGGCAGTTCTTGATATGCTCCCCGAAATCGACTTCTACCCCGATATTCTTCATGCCCATGACTGGCAGAGCGCGCTTTCGGTCGTGTATCTCCGCCGCCGTTACAACTATCCGAACATTCACACGGTCTATACCATTCACAACATCGAATACCAGGGCGTTTACAACTTCTCGATCCTCGGCGACGTGTTCGGCCTTTCGGATGCCGACCGCGAGATCATGGAATACGACGGTGACATCAACCTCACCAAGGGTGCGATCGTTTGCTGCGACAAGCTGACAACTGTCAGCCAAAAGTATTCCGAGGAAATCCGCACACCCTTCTATTCCTACGGTCTTTACCACGTCATCAACCGTTTTGCCTTTAAGACCATGGGCATTGTCAACGGTATCGACTACAAGTATTACAACCCGAACACCGACCCCGACCTGCCCGCCAACTTCTCGGCAACCCGCCTTCTCAAAAACAAAGCAGTCTGCAAGGAACAGCTTCAAGAAACCCTTGGACTTACCCCCTCCAAGGATACACCCATCGTTGCCATGATCACCCGTCTTGCTTCGCATAAGGGTGTGGATCTTGTCAAACGCGTGATTGACGAAGCGCTTGCCACCGAGGATATGCAGTTTGTGGTGCTCGGTACGGGCGAAAAGGACTATGAAGACTTCTTCTGTGAACTCCAAGACCGTTATCCCGGCAGAGTGCGCGCGCTGATCGAATTCAACAAAGCCCTCTCCAAGCGCATCTATGCGGCAGCAGACCTCTTCCTCATGCCCTCGAAGAGCGAGCCCTGCGGTCTTTCGCAGATGATTGCTTCGCGTTACGGCGCAGTTTCGATCGTCAGAGAAACCGGCGGTCTTTACGACACCATCAAGCCCTTCAATCCCGAAACCGGCGAAGGCAACGGCATCACCTTTGTGACATATAATGCTCACGATATGTTAGACGCCATCCGCCGCGCGGTTGCTCTTTACAAGAGTCCCGCTTTCAAAACACTTCGCAAAAATGCCATGACCACCGACTTCTCTTGGTCGGCATCGGCAGAAAAGTACCTCACCATGTACCGCGAAGTTGAAGAACTTTACTAAACACAAAAACGGAGTCACCGCCGAACGGCGGTGACTCCGCGTGATTGTTTTTTGCGAGTCGGCAAGGGCAAAAGAAAAGCCTTTTGCCTTTACCGATCGGCAAAAACCGATTTTTTTACAAGACAGCAACACTGTTACACTATATAAAAGGAAGATTGGAAACAACCATGGCAAGAAAAGCAACCACAACCACCGAAAAAACAACCAAAAAAACAGCCCCTAAGAAAGAAACGCTTTCCACCGACTATCTTCGTCAGCATTTAGAATCCAAGCTCTCGCGCTTCTACGGCACAACCCCGCAGGAAGCCACCAAGGATCAGCTCTACAAAGCGCTTCTTTTGGCGATCAAAGACATTCTCTCGCAAAAGAGAACCGAATTCAAGAAAAACGTAAACAACCAGAGAGGTAAAAAAGTTTACTATCTCTGCATGGAATTTTTGATTGGCAAATCGCTCCGCAACAACATCATGAACCTCGGCGTTGAAAAACAGTACGGCGAGATTCTTGCCGAGCTTGGCTACACCCTTGACGAACTGTACGACTGCGAGCAGGACCCCGGCCTTGGCAACGGCGGTCTTGGCAGACTTGCCGCCTGCTTTATGGACGCCCTCACCAGCCAGAACTACTCGGGCACAGGCTTTTCGATTTTGTACGAATACGGTCTTTTCAAGCAGAAGATCATCGAAGGCGATCAGGTTGAAATGCCCGATACCTGGATGCCCTCGGGTGAGCCTTGGCTCGTTCCCCGTACCGACAAGACCTGTACTGTCCGCTTTGGCGGTCATGTCAAGGAAGAATGGGTGAACGGCAGATGCGAGATCACCCATACCAACTACACCGAAGTGCAGGCTGTTCCGTATGACATTATGATCTCGGGCTCGGATTCCGAAGCGGTCAACTCGCTTCGCCTTTGGAAGGCAAGAAACATCAATGCCGGTTTCAATATGTCTCTCTTCTCGCAGGGCGACTATATCCGTGCGATGGAAGAAACCAGCCGCGCGGAAATCATCTCCAAGGTACTTTATCCCGCCGACAACCACGAAGGCGGCAAGCTCCTTCGTCTGTCGCAGCAGTATTTCCTTGTGTGCGCATCGCTTCAGTCGATCATTGCCGACCATCTGCGCACCTACGGCACACTTGCTAACTTCGCGTCGAAAGTTGCCATCCACATCAACGATACCCACCCCGCACTCGTTGTGCCCGAACTCATGCGTATTCTCATCGACACCTACTCCTACACATGGGAAAACGCTTGGAGCATCGTCACAAGAACCGTATCTTATACCAACCATACCGTTATGCCCGAGGCGCTTGAAACTTGGGACGAAGACCTCTTCCGTCTGCGTCTGCCCCGCCTCTATATGATCATTTCGGAAATCAACCGCCGTTTCTGCGCCGACCTTTGGAACCGTTACCCCGGCGACTGGGCAAGAATCACCAATATGTCGATCATGTCGCACGGCAAGATCAAGATGGCAAACCTTTCGGTTGTGGGCTCGCACACCGTCAACGGCGTGTCAAAACTCCACTCGGATATTCTCACCAAGACCATCTTCAATGATTTCTATGTGGATACCCCCGATAAGTTCACCAACGTCACAAACGGTATCGCCTACCGCCGTTGGCTCTGCTACTCGAATCCCTCTCTTGCACAAGTCCTTGACGAAACCATCGGCACAGGCTACAGAAAGGATGCTGCCCAGCTGGAAAAGCTTCTGAAGTATGCCGACGACAAGACCGTGCTCGAAGCGCTTGACCGCACCAAGAGAGAAAACAAGGTTCGATTCTCCAACTATATCATGAAGAGAAACGGCATCAAGGTTGACCCCGATTCTGTTTTCGATGTGCAGATCAAGAGAATGCACGAATACAAGCGCCAGCTTCTCAACGCGCTCCACATCATCAGCATCTATGTGGCACTCAAGGAAAATCCCGATCTTGAGATGACCCCCAAGACCTTCATCTTCGGTGCGAAAGCTGCCGCAGGCTATTATCTTGCCAAGGAGATCATCAAGCTGATCTGGCAAATCGGTGCCGACATTGAAAAAGATCCCAAGCTTTCGAAGAAACTGCGCGTGATCTTCCCCGAGGATTACAACGTATCTCTTGCCGAAATGCTGATTCCCGCCGCCGATATTTCCGAGCAGATCTCGCTTGCCGGTAAGGAAGCGAGCGGCACTTCGAACATGAAGTTCATGCTCAACGGCGCACTCACCGTGGGTACGCTCGACGGTGCAAACGTGGAAATCGCCGAAGCGGTTGGCAATGACAATATCTATATCTTCGGTCTGACCACCCCCGAAGTGGAAGACCTTTGGAAGAGAGGCTATCGCGCATCCGATTACTACAACGCAAACCCCGTTCTCAAAAAAGCAGTCGATGCCCTCAAGAACGGCTTCAACGGTATTTCCTTTGAGCATCTTTACAACTATCTCGTCTTTGGCGGCGGCGGAATTGCCGACCCCTATATGTGCCTTGCCGACTTCGATTCCTACTGCATGGCACACAAAAAGATTGAAGAAGACTACCTCGACCGCGAAACCTGGAACCGTATGTCGCTTGTCAACATCGCAAAATCCGGCATCTTCTCGGCAGACCGCTCGATCCGCGACTACGCTGACGGCATCTGGCACATCAAGCCTATCCTTGAGAAAAACAACAAAAAATAATTCGGAGTTGTTATGTC
>JAFQNZ010000119.1 GCA_017395715.1 Clostridia bacterium
CCGAGGAAAACAATCTCTGTTTTCCTCGGTGTTTTTTATCCTATTCAAAATCAGAACAAACCGGAAATCTTTCCGTTCGAATCTACGTCAATCTTCTCTGCAGCGGGAACTTTGGGAAGACCGGGCATGGTCATAATGTCACCTGTGAGAGCCACAATAAAGCCGGCACCGGCAGACACTTTCACCTGACGAACCGTTACGGTAAAGCCGGTAGGAGCGCCGAGTTTTGTCATGTCATCCGAGAAGCTGTACTGGGTCTTTGCCATGCAAACAGGCATCTTGTCAAAACCAAGAGCGGTGAGTCTGTCAATTTCCTTTTTGGCAGCAGGAGCAAAGATCACGCCGTCGCCGCCGTAAACACGGGTAACGATCGCTTCAATCTTCTTTTCGATGGTGGTATCAAGCTCATAGCTGAAGGAGAAATCGTTCTTTTCTTCACAAAGACGAACCACTTCTTCCGCAAGAGCCATACCACCCTTACCGCCGTCAGCCCAAACAGTAGAAAGAACTACGTTTACACCAAGTGCTTTGCACTTTTCAATTACGAGATTGATTTCGGCATCGGTATCAGTCGGGAAACGGTTAACAGCCACAACGCAAGGAAGCTTGTAAACATTCTTGATGTTGGAAACATGGCGAAGAAGGTTGGGAATGCCTGCTTCAAGTGCAGGAAGGTTTTCAGAACCGAGCTCAGTCTTGGGCATACCGCCGTGCATCTTAAGCGCACGAACCGTAGCAACCATAACAACCGCATCGGGATTGAGACCTGCGTAACGGCACTTGATATCAAGGAACTTCTCTGCACCGAGGTCAGCGCCGAAGCCTGCTTCGGTAACAGCGTAGTCACCAAGCTTCATTGCCATCTTGGTGGCGATAACAGAGTTACAGCCGTGTGCAATATTCGCAAAAGGACCGCCGTGAACAAATGCGGGAGTACCTTCAAGAGTCTGAACAAGGTTAGGCTTGAGAGCATCCTTCAGAAGAGCCGCCATAGCGCCAACTGCATTCAAGTCACCTGCGGTAACAGGCTTTTCATCGTAGGTGTAAGCCACAACAATGCGGGAAAGACGAGCCTTGAGGTCATCAATCGAGTTCGCAAGGCAGAATACAGCCATGATTTCGGAAGCAACCGTAATATCAAAACCGTCTTCACGGGGTGTACCGTTCACTCTGCCGCCAACACCGTCCACAACGAAACGAAGCTGACGGTCGTTCATGTCAACGCAACGCTTCCAAGTGATACGACGAGGGTCGATACCAAGCTTGTTGCCCTGATAAATGTGGTTATCAAGCATAGCAGCAAGAAGGTTGTTTGCTGCACCAATGGCGTGGAAGTCACCGGTAAAGTGAAGGTTGATATCCTCCATAGGAACAACCTGTGCATAACCGCCGCCTGCAGCGCCACCCTTAACACCGAATACAGGACCGAGAGAAGGCTCACGGAGAGCTACCACAACATTTTTGCCAATGCGGCGCAGACCGTCGGAAAGACCGATGGTTGTGGTGGTTTTGCCCTCACCCGCAGGGGTGGGAGTGATTGCGGTCACAAGAATCAGCTTGCCGTTCTTGCGATCGCTTTCGTTGAGCAGAGCGTAGTCAACTTTTGCTTTGTACTTACCGTACTGCTCCATGTATTTTTCATCAACACCTGCCACCTTTGCAATCTCAGTGATAGGTTTCATTTCTGTTGCCTGAGCAATTTCAATATCCGAAAGATATGCCATTTCTGATAGATCTCCTTAGTTTTTGTTAATTATTTGAAATATTTCACTGCCGACTCAAACATCTTCATATCAAAGATGCCGTCAACATTCTTGTAAAGACCCGAACCGATACGCTCGCTGTGTCCCATCTTACCGAACACACGGCCGTCGGGAGAGGTAATGCCCTCGATCGCATAGGTCGAGTTGTTGGGATTAAAGCGAATATCGCTTGTTGCGTTGCCGTCAAAATCAACGTACTGTGTTGCGATCTGACCGTTTGCGGCAAGGCTTCTTACCACCTCTTCAGACGCAAGGAAACGTCCTTCACCGTGCGAAATCGGCACAGTAAACACATCACCCACGTTGGTTGCGGCAAGCCACGGGCTCTTGTTCGAGGCAATACGGATTCTCACAAGCTTGGACTGGTGGCGCGCAATCGAGTTAAAGGTCAGTGTCGGGCAGTTTTCATCGGTATCGATGATTTTGCCGTAAGGTACAAGACCGAGCTTAACGAGCGCCTGGAAGCCGTTACAAATACCGGCCATCAAACCGTCGCGGTTGTTCAGAAGGTTGTGAACTTCTTCCTTGATAGCGGCATTGCGGAAGAATGCCATAATGAATTTACCCGAACCGTCAGGTTCGTCACCGCCCGAGAAACCGCCGGGAACGAAGATCATCTGCGATGCTTTCAGCTTTTCGGCAAACGCATCAACGCTTCTCGAAATGCCATCTGCGGTCAGATTGTTGATAACAAAAATTTCTGCATCGGCACCCGCATCACGCATCACTTTCGCGGTATCAAATTCGCAGTTTGTGCCGGGGAATACAGGAATGAGTACCTTGGGTTTTGCCACCTTGATAGCGGGCGCTTTTCTTTCCTCTGCCTTAAAGGAGAAGGTTTCAAGCATAAACTTACCCTCTTTTTCAAGCATGGGATATACACCCTCGAGCTTATTTTCATAAAGAGAATCAAGTTCTTTCATGCAAAGCGATGTTGCACCGTAAACGATGGTCTTTTCTTCTGTTACAGTACCCACGAGTTTACCTTCCACATCGGAATCCACTTCAAGAAGGAATGCGCCGTAGTTATAACCGAAGATTTCGTCAAGGGTCATGGATTTGTCATAAGCAAAACCGAAGCCGTTACCGATCGCCATCTTATAAACAGCCTCGGCAATACCGCCGTAGGTAGGCGTATAAGCAGCATAAACCTTGCCCTGACGCATCAATTCGGTTACCTTGTTATACAAGGAAGTAAGCGAAGCTGTCACAGGAAGTCCGTTAACATCGTATTCAGGTGCCAGAAGCACAAGCTTGTGACCCGCCTTCTTGAATTCAGGTGTAATGACCTCATCGGTATGACCGGTTGTTACAGCAAAGGAAACCAGTGTAGGCGGAACATCGAGATCCTCAAACGAGCCGGACATCGAGTCCTTGCCGCCGATCGAACCAATCTTCAGTTCCATCTGCGCCTTGAATGCACCGAGGAGTGCGGAAAGAGGCTTGCCCCAACGCTTTTCATCTCTACCGAGTTTTTCAAAATATTCCTGGAAGGTGAGATATACATCGTCAAAAGAAGCACCGGTAGCGATCAGCTTGGATACACTTTCAATCACGGCAAGATATGCACCGTGATAAGGGCTCTTTTCGGAAATAAAGGGATTGTAACCCCACGCCATGTAGGAGCAGGTGTTGGTATGTTTCTTCTCTACGGAAATCTTGTGCACCATTGCCTGAATAGGCGTCAACTGC
>JAFQNZ010000120.1 GCA_017395715.1 Clostridia bacterium
GATCTCGGGGGCTTTATCGGTGAGGTCAACCGAGGTCTTACCGTCTTTGACCGAAAGTGTTAAGTTGACGGTTTCTTTCATGCCTTCAATTTTAACAGTCAAAGCGCCGTCGATGAGGGGGCGTTTATCGTTTAAGAAAGCAAGAAGCGTTGAAAGCACTCTTTGCCAATTGAGCACGAGGAAGCATTCGTTGGAGATGATATTGACGTCCTCGGCGAGAACATCCACCTCACCGCCAAGGACATAATCATAGGCAGGGATAGCGATCGAGAGCTGACCGAGTGAGTCGATGGCAACAGCAAGCATGGCTTGCGTCAGCGCGGGATCGAGCGGGCAAAATTCCGAGAACTGACGCTTGGAAACGTAATGCACCGCCCAGCCGACGAGTGTTTCACTTTGGAAGAAAGCATACGGACGGGCGCGCCAGGAACAAAGAATGTCGTGCAGGTCTTCGCGGGGGCGCTCGGTGTAATAGGGTCTTTCGTGCATTTTTTCAAAAAGGATATCGAGAAGGGCGGTATCATCTGCTTTGACTTCGCGCATGGTGATGCCCCTGCGGTCGGGGTTGACATACGAAACGGTTTTGGGTGTGATCGAAAAATACATCATGCCATCGCATTTTTCAAAGCCGAAATGCGCGTAGCGGTGGCGTCTGCCGCCAAGGACGGAAAAATCGATGTCATCTTTGACCATATCGTCAATGGCAGTTTTCATTAAGTCTTTCATAAAGCCCTCGCCGCGGTGGCGCGGATGGGTGGACACACTGCCGATGCCGCGCGCGGTGAGTATCTTGCCGTCTGCGCGGAAGGTGAGCGGATAGGAGAGAACCGCGCCTACGATGCGGTCGTTATCGAGTGCAAAGTAGGTGTCTTTGTCGGTTTCGCGTCCGTCACGGTAAAGCTTGGGTAAAAGGGTGGAGAACGAGGACGAGGGTGAGCCGTTCATGCCGAACACATAGTTGATAAAATCTATGTAGTCTTCATTGCTGTGATAGCCTTTTTGAATGATAGCCATTTTGGTATCCTTTCTTTGTCTTTCTCGGCTGTTGCGGGGCAACAGCCGAGTGTGTTATGACATGGTTTTGTGATTTTGTTTTTTTCTTTTGTGACAGCAGTAGGAGAGAATCAGCGTGCCTGCGGCAAAAAAGAGGAGTGCTTTGACAAGCGGCAGGCTGAAATTCCCTTGGTAGGAGCAGGCAAGCAGGGGGTTTTTGTCATGCTTGTTTTGATACAAGGCGTGGCTTGTGTCAAAACGGCAGGACAGTATGGGAGAAAAACAGCATTTTGTGCACGCGCTCCCTGTTTTGATTGCTTTTTTTAATTTTTTTCCCGATAAAATCATAGGAGACTCCGCCATTTGGATTTTGGGCGGAATTTCGGCAGAAAGTCGAAGTTCCGCCTTGCGTTTATAGTATAACAAAAAAAGCGGTATGATGCAAGGAAAATCTTTCTTTTCATTGACAAAAGAGTCAAAATGTGTTATCTTTACTATGGATATGTATTGATTTTACAATAAAGGGGGAGAGCGCATGGTGACGATGAAAAGCCCTGTGACAAGCCTTGCGGGGATTGGTCCGAAAAAAGCGGAAATGTTTGCCAAAATCGGCGTTCACACCGTGGGTGAACTTCTCAGGCGTTTCCCCCGTGCTTACCAAAACCGCGGCGACATTCGCACGCTTGCCGAGGCGGGCATGACTGGCGATTATTGCGCGATGATGCTGACAGTTGGCACGCGCCCCTCGACAGCCCTCTTGAAAAACCGCATGACGCTCACCAAGTTTTCAGCGTTTGACGATACGGGCAAGTGCGAGGTTGTCTTTTTCAATCAGAACTACATCAAAGATGCGTTTGCCCTCGGCGCGACTTACCGCTTTTGGGGCAAACTGATCTATCAAAAAAACAAATGGTCATTAACAGCGCCTCAGTTTGAGCCGTTTACAGGCGCACGCCCTTTGCCCGATTATGTGCCGGTGTATCCGCTTGGAGGCGGCATCGGTCAGAAAATGATGCGCGCGACGGTTGGCATTGCGCTTGCTTCTCTTGATGAGGTGCAGGATGTGATCCCCGAAGTCATAAGAAAAAAATACAATCTGCTGTCTTTACAAGATGCGTTATATACCGTACACTCTCCCATGAATCCCGAACGACTTGCCGAAGCCAAGCGCTATTTTGTGTTTGAAGAGCTGTTTTTGTTCGCGCTTTCGGTGGCGCGTTCCCAAAAAGAATGCACGGGAGAAAAGGGTATTTTGCTAACGCTTTCGGATGCTGACATGAACGCGTTTTTGTCAGCGCTTCCGTTTACTTTGACCGACGCGCAAAGTCGCGTGCTTTCGGAAATCCGCAAGGATCTTGCAAGCGGTTTTGCCATGCACCGTCTTGTAAGCGGTGACGTTGGCAGCGGTAAGACGGTGATTGCCGCGGCGGCTGCCTACATTGCCGTGAAGAGCGGGTATCAGGCTGCCATGATGGCGCCTACCGAGATCTTGGCGCGCCAGCACTACAATGACTTGGCTCCGCTGTTCTCCTCGCTCGGTATCCGTGTTGGGCTTTTGGTGGGCAACATGACGCCTGCAAAAAAGCGAAAGGTGCATGAGGATGCCGCAAGAGGCGAGCTTGATTTTGTGATCGGCACGCACGCGCTTCTTACCGAGTCGATGCAGTTTCGCGCGCCTGCTTTGATGATTACCGACGAACAGCACCGTTTCGGTGTAAAGCAGAGGGCTGCCCTTGCCGAAAAGGGCGAGAATTTACACGTACTCGTGATGAGCGCAACGCCGATTCCCAGAACACTTGCGCTTGTGTTATACGGTGACCTTGATATTTCAACGATCAATCAGCTTCCGCCGAAGCGGCAAAAGGTTTCAACCTTTCTCGTTGACGAAAGCTATCGCGCAAGACTCAACGGCTTTATCAAAAAGCAAGCCGACGAGGGGCGGCAGGTGTATATCGTTTGCCCTGCGATTGAAGACACCGCCGACGATGAAGACGAAGGCGGTCAGCTTGTGACGATGGGTGGCGAAGTGATCGACAAAAAGCCGCTGCGCCGCGCGGTGGAGTATGCAAAAGAACTCTCACTTGCCATGCCGACGGTTTCGGTCGGGTGCTTGCACGGCAAAATGCCCGCGCAGGAAAAAGACCGCGTGATGGCGGCATTTGAAGAGGGAAGGATCTCGGTGCTTGTTTCCACCACGGTGATTGAAGTGGGCGTGAACATTCCCAATGCCACCTTGATGGTGATTGAAAACGCCGACCGCTTTGGGCTTTCACAGCTCCATCAGCTGCGCGGACGCGTGGGACGCGGCGCATATAAATCTTGGTGCATTCTCGTGAGTGACAGCGAAAACGAAGATTCGCTCCGCCGTATGCGCGCCCTTTGCGAGACGAATGACGGTTACCGCATTGCTGAATTTGACTTGGCGCAAAGAGGTCCGGGTGACTTTTTTGCCTCCGAAGAGAGTAACCGCCAAAGCGGAGAATTCAAGTTCCGCGTGGCATCGCTTTGTGATGACACCGAACTGTTATCGAGTGCGTTTGCCGAGGCAACACGCGTGATCTCACAAGATCCCGAACTTTTGGCAGAAGAAAACAAACCACTGAAAGAAGCGTGCGATGCGTTTGCATTCGCCGGTAAGAACACGCTTTCATAAACAAAAAAGGGGGATGAGGATGGCTTTTGACATGATGGATCTTGAATCAAGGCTTTTGCAAGAATATTATACCAAAGCAGCACTTTGCGGTGATGAACTCACGGAAGCTGTCCGCGCGGCAAAAAAGAAAATCGCCGAAGGATGCCCCCTTGCCTATATCATCAAGGAGCAGGCGTTTTACGATCTTGTTTTTTACGTGGACGAGAGGGTATTGATCCCGCGCCCCGATACGGAAAGACTTGTGGAAAAAGTCCTTCGCTTTTTGCCGAAAAACGCGCGCTTTCTTGACCTTGGTACGGGAAGCGGCTGTATCCCCGTAACGCTCTTGAAACACCGCCCCGATGCAGTCGGTACGGCGCTTGACCTTTCGCCCGATGCGCTTAGTGTGGCAAAGACAAACGCAGAGCGTATAGGGGTGAGCGACCGCTTGGCATTCAGAGAGGGCGATATGACGAAGAATCCGTTTGCGGATGAAACCTTTGACGCAATCATATCGAACCCGCCCTACATTCCGCGCGAGGTTATGAAAAAATACCCCTCGCTTTCTTACGAGCCCGAAATGGCGCTTGACGGCGGCATTGACGGCATGGATTTTTACCGCGCGATTCTTTCGCAGTATCGTAACAACCTAAAAGCAGGCGGCGGATTCTTTTTCGAGATCGGATTCGATCAAGGCAATGCGATGCTCACCCTTGCCGAAACCCTCGGCTATACCTGCGAAATTTACAAAGACTACGGGAAAAACGACCGCGTGGCGGTGCTTTTTCCTCTGACAAAGGAGATTTGCCATGAAAATACAGGTGCTTGATACCACTTTGCGTGACGGTGCGCAAGGATTTGGGGTGTCCTTTACCGAGCATGACAAAAGAAAGATCATCAAGAGCCTTGATGCACTCGGTGTGGATTATATCGAGGCGGGGAACTTTGCGCTGGAAGAGGATATGAAGATCTTTGACAGTGTGGAAACACTGGCGCTGACCTCTGCCGAGATCGTGGCGTTTGGCGCGACCTGCCATCCTTATACGAGTGCCAAGGATGATGAGGCACTGAAGCGGATTGCACACACGGATGTCCGCTGTGTTTCGATTTTCGGCAAGGCGAGTCTTTCTCATGTGAGAGAAATTTTACGCACCACACCTGAGGAGAATTTACGCATCATCCGCGATACTGTTTTGTTTTTGAAAGAAAACGGCAAGAGAGTCTTTTTTGACGCCGAGCATTTCTTTGACGGCTATTCGGACGATGCGCCCTATGCGCTCTCTGTTCTGAAGGCGGCTGAAGAAGCGGGTGCTGAGGTCATCACGCTTTGTGATACCAACGGCGGTATGCTGCCCGACATTGTGGGCATGGTAACCGAGCGCGTGAAAGAACTGTTCCCGAATACGGCGATTGGCATTCACTGCCACAACGACCTCGGCATGGCAACGGCTTGCACGCTATCAGGTGTGCTTGCGGGGGCATCACACGTGCAGGTGACAGTCTCCGGCATTGGTGAGCGTTGCGGAAACGCCAACCTTTCTACCGTTTTGCCGCTGTTACAGCTGAAGATGGGATACCAATTGATCCCGAAAGAAAATCTTGAAAAACTGACCGCCACCGCGCGTTATATCAACGAGGTTGCCAACCGTTCGTTTGACGAAAGCGAGCCGTTTGTGGGCGGCTCGGCATTCTGCCACAAGGCAGGCATGCACGTGGATGCGGTGAATAAGAATCCCGCTTCGTTTGAGCACATTGAGCCCTCGCTTGTGGGCAACGAAAGAAACACGTTGATCTCCTCGCTTTCGGGCAGAAGCGCGATTTTTGCGAAACTCCGCGAGATCTTTCCCGAGGCGACCAAAACTTCGCCTGCCGTTTCGGCGGCGGTTGAGAGAATCAAGGCGCTTGAAGCCGAAGGCTACCGCTTTGAGGATGCGGAAGCATCTTTGACACTTCGTCTTTCCGAAACCTGGACGGGAAAAGACCAAAACAAGTTTTTTGAACTCAAGAATTTCCGTGTGATGATCTCGGAATCGCAAAATGCGACCGAGCCGATGTGCTCGGCACAGATCAAAATAGCGGTGGGCGGCGCGGACGAGATCACGGCCGCCGAAGGAGAGGGCCCTGTGAACGCGCTTGACCTCGCCCTTCGTAAGGCACTCACCCGTTTTTATCCGAGCATTGCGGGTATCCGTCTTTGCGACTACAAGGTGCGCGTTTTGGATTCGGGCAGCAATACGGCCTCCAAGGTTTTGGTACGCGTCAGCACCACCGACAACAGCACGGTGTGGCGCACGGTGGGCGTTTCTCCCGACATCATTGACGCCAGCTGGCAAGCCCTTTCGGATTCGATGGTTTATTTTTTGGAAAAGCAAGGACTATAAATAGCAAAAACAATATAACAAGAGGTGTTGGTTTCTATGGCAAAGATCAAACTGTGCTGTCTGTTCGGCGGCGCATCGGAAGAACATGAGGTGTCGCTTGTCAGCGCCCATTCGGTTCTTTCGCAGATAGATGTTGAAAAATACGAGATCACGACGGTGGGCATTACCAAAGCGGGCAAGTGGCTGTTATTTGAGGGCGCGCTTTCCGATCTAACTGCCGAAACTTGGCAGAATTTTGCCACCAAGGAAGTGATTCTGCCTGCCACCAAAGGGGCAGGGGAGATCTATATTTTGGAGGGGGACTCGATCACCCGAAGAAAGATCGACGTGGTATTCCCGATCATGCACGGCAAAAACTGCGAGGACGGCACGCTTCAAGGGCTTTTTGAGCTTTGCGGCATCCCGTTTGTGGGTCCCGGTTGCCTTTCGTCGGCAGTTTGCATGGATAAGGCTTCCACCAAGATGATTCTCAAAAATTACGGCATTCCCCAAGCGGCGGCTCTTGCGGTGGATGCGGTTGAGATTCGCAAAATGCCCTCTCGCATTGCGCTGGCGTCTGAGGCACTCGGCTCGCCGCTCTTTGTGAAGCCATCGGCTTCGGGCTCGTCCTGCGGCGTGAGCCGTGTGAATACGCCATCGGAGCTTTTGCCTGCGCTGGAAAAGGCACTTCTTTCGGACAGCCGTGTGTTGATTGAAGAGTGCATCAAGGGTGCGGAAGTGGAAGTGGCGGTGCTTGGCAATGCCGACCCGATCGTTTCGATTCCCGGTGAGATCGCACCCGGCAGTGAGTTTTACGATTACGATACCAAATACAAAAACGACACGGCATCTTATTACATCCCCGCGCGCATTTCGGATTCTGCGATGGCAAAGGTGAGACAGTACGCCCAGAAGATCTACAAGATCCTCGGCTGCAAGGGGCTTGCCCGTGTGGACTTTTTCGTGGACGGCGAGCGAGTGGTGTTCAACGAGATCAACACCCTCCCCGGCTTTACCTCGATCAGTATGTACCCCAAAATGATGGAAGCTTCGGGCATTCCGTATGCGGAGCTGATCGACCGTTTGATTCAGCTGGCAATGGAATAAAAATTGAAAAGGAGTTTCGCTTATGTTGGCGAGACTCCTTTGTTTTTTCTCATGTTTTTGGCAAAACAAGCCTTGTTTTAACGAAAAAATGAACCATCCGGTAGGGGGCGGCGCCCACGACGACCCGTTTTCAATAATCAAATCTTGTTTTCTGGATTTGATCGTTCTCGGGTTGTCGTGGGCGCCAACCCCTACCGATACGCGATTCTAAACCAAATCAAATACAAAAAGAGTTCCGCATTGATTGCAGAACTCTTTGTTTTTTACACGTAAAATTCTTCGCCCGTGTCGAGGCAGAGGCAAGCGAGGTCTTCGCCTTCGGCAACGCCGCAGTTGATGCCGATCTGACCGTTGCGGCGGTAGATTCTGCCGCGGTGGTCTTCGCTATACATAAAGGTAGGCGTTTTACCGGTAACCAAAATCTTGTTGTCGAAATACTCGCGCGAAAAATCAGGCTCGGCGGCGAGAAGCTCCTTGATGCTGTATGAATCGAGCGATTTATTCTTATCAAAATCGGGAAGACCCGCGTGGACAAGGACGTAGTTTGTGCCGCCTGCCGTGATCTCGTCGTATGCCACAAATTCATCGCGGATGAATTCTAAAACGTCGGCTTGGCTTTCTTCGGAAAGAGAGCGAAATTCGGTGACGGTGGTCATGCCGCCCTCGGAGAGCCACTTGGCAAAGGCGGCGCGAAAGGCGGGGTCGTTTTTCGCTTTGTCGCTGTTCATTTTGGAAAGCATACGGAGTGCTTTATAGTCGCATTCGCCGATGATGGGGAAGACGTTACAGCGCATCAGGGCATCCTGCATGATGGCAAACGGGGCAGGACCTTTGTCGCAGATGTTGCCGAGCAAAAACAGGCTGTCGGAATCTTTTAACTTGATGGTTTTTAACATTTCTTTGTATTTTTCAAAATGACCGTGCAGGTCGCTCATGACGTAATTCATACGATTCCTCCCAAAGGTGAAATATCTTACTATCATATTTTACCATAGCTTGCGCGCTTAAACAATAGTTTTTTTGAAATTTCGTTGCAATTTACAAGAAGTTGTGATACAATGAGGGCGGCTTATTTTTATTTGATGGTTTTTTTTGAAAAGAGGAGTCAAAATGAGAGAAGTAATTTTGTGTAAGTACGGCGAGATCGTACTGAAAGGGCTGAATAAGTCCTATTTTGAATCGACCATGGTATCTGCCGTGAAGAGAAGAATGGCAGGCCTTGGCAACTGCGACATTCACTACGGTCAGTCTGTTTTGTATATTGAACCGCTTGACGACGATTTTGCGTTTGAAGAAGCACTCCGCCGTGTGAAGTGCGTATTCGGTATTGTCAACGTCATCCGCGCAGCATCCTGCGAAAAAAATCTTGAGGCGATTCTCGCAACCGCCAAGGAATATCTTCCCGACTATCTGCGCGGCGCGAAAAGCTTTAAGGTGACAGGCAAGCGTGCCGACAAGCGTTTCCCCATGACATCCCCCGAAATTTCCGCGCAGGTGGGCGGCGCGATCCTTTCGGTGATGCCCAAAATTGACGTAGATCTTTACAACCCCGAAAAGCTCGTTCACGTGGAGATCCGCGAAAACGCCGCCTTTTTGCACGCCGACGATTCGCGCGGTGCGGGCGGTATCCCCTCGGGTACAAGCGGACGCGCACTGCTTTTACTTTCAGGTGGTATCGACAGCCCCGTGGCAGGCTATATGGTTGCCAAAAGAGGCGCTGTGATCGAAGCGCTTCACTTTGAAAGCTTCCCCTACACCAGCGAGCGCGCCAAGGAAAAGGTGCTTGAGCTTGCCCGTCTTGTGACCGAATACACCGGCAAGATGAACGTGCACGTGATCTCGCTCACCAAGATTCAGGAAGAACTGAAGAAAAGCATCAACGAAGAATATTTCACGCTCCTTCTGCGCCGCTCGATGATGCGCCTTGCCGAGAGAGTGGCAAAGAAGCATCACTGCGAAGCACTTGTAACAGGCGAAAGCCTCGGTCAGGTGGCAAGCCAGACCATGCAGGCACTTGGCGTGACCGACAGCGTGGTGGATATGCCGGTCTTCCGTCCCTGCATCGGTATGGACAAAGAGGAAATCATCACCATTGCGCGCATGATCAACACCTTTGAAACCTCGATTCTGCCTTACGAAGACTGTTGCACCGTCTTTACGCCCAAGCACCCGAAGACCCGTCCCGCGCTTGACAAGGTGATTGCCGAAGAGAAGAAGCTTGACATGGCGGCGCTGGAAGACGAAGCGTTTGCCGCCATTGAAGATATTGTGATCAAGACCTATTGATATGATCAAGATCTTATTTATCTGCCACGGCAACATCTGCCGCTCGCCGATGGCGGAGTTTATATTCAAATCAATTGTAAAAAAAGCGGGCAGGGAAAAGGATTTTGTGATTGCCTCTGCCGCCACGAGCAGCGAAGAGATTTGGGGCGGGCTTGGCAATCCTGTTTATCCGCCTGCCAAGGCGGAGCTGTTGAAGCACGGCATCACCTGTGAAGGCAAGCGTGCGGTACAGCTGCAGAAGAGTGACTACCGCAAATACGATCTTTTGATCGGTATGGACACGGTGAACATCAAGAACATTCTGCGCACGGTGGGTGGTGACCCCGACGGCAAGGTGCATAAATTACTTTCGTTTGCTGGAAGGGATGATGACGTTGCCGACCCGTGGTACAGTGATGCCTTTGACGTGGCGTATGCCGATATTGAAACAGGCTGTCTTGCGCTTTGGCAACACCTTTGTGAGA
>JAFQNZ010000121.1 GCA_017395715.1 Clostridia bacterium
CGCCATAGCACCAAGCGGCAATACATTTTCATCAAATACCACCTTGGGATTGTGCGCGGGATAGTCACCTCTTGCATCGGCAAAGCCTGCCGTGAGATAGAGATAGCAAGACGGCACTTCGGCGGCAATCAGCGCAAAATCCTCCGAGGCACTCGCCTTGATGTCGGGAACAAAGGAAAGTCTTTCGTGCGCCAGCGCATCAACCACCCTTTCGGTCAAAGCCTTGTTGCACACAAGCGGCGGCACGTGAGCAAAGAGTTCAAATTCTGCCCTGAGTCCGTACCAATCCGCATACCCTTTGGCAAGCGCTTCGATCCTTGCCAGAAGCTTTTCCTGCAATTCTTTGTCATCGGTGCGGAGCGAGCCTTCCAAACACGCTTTTTCAGGAATCACGTTGTCAGCCTCCCCTGCAACAAACCGTCCAATGGAAAGCACAGCGCTCCGTTCGGGCGCTTTTTCTTTTACCATCATCGATTCCAGCGCCGCGTACAGCTTCACCGCCGCAGCAAGCGGATCGCGGGCAAAGTGAGGATAGGCGGCGTGCCCGCCTTTTCCGTATAGCGAAATACGAAAGCGGTCACAGGAAAGCATCATCACACCGCCCGCGTTGTAAAGGATCTGTCCCACAGGCGTCTTCCCCGCGCCCACGTGAAGCGCAAAAGCAAACGAAGGCTTCTCGGCAAGGAGTCCGTGATCGATCATGTTGTGGCAACCGATCAGAGGTTCTTCCGCCGGCTGAAACATAAGCTTGACCCGCACGCCGAGCGAGTCTTCCCGTTTCTTCAAAATCTTCGCTGCCGAAAGCAACATCGCGGCGTGAAAATCATGTCCGCAGGTGTGCGCCGCCTCGCTTTGTGAGGCAAACGCTTCTCCGCTTTCCTCACGCATCGGAAGCGCATCGGCATCAGCGCGCAAGAGGATCACCCGCTCCCCCTTGCCAATCTCCGCCACAAGCCCCTCGCCGCAAGGCGAAACAGCAATGCCTTCAGCTTCCAAAACGCCTCGGATGTAGGCAAACGTCTTCGTTAAATGCAGCCCCGCCTCGGCATTCTCGTGCAAATACCGCCTGTGCGCCACCGTTTCTTCTTGTAAAGCAAGTGCTTCTTCGTATATCCTTTGTTTCATACAAATCTCCACTTCGTTTTGGGATAGTATGTGCGGAAAATGACAGCCTTAGACCTCCCACGTGAGTTGCAATCAATATAACTTTATAGCCCTCTCACCCGCCTTGGCGGGAGCTCTCCCAGTGGGAGAGCCTTTTGTAAGCCTCGCCCTTTGGGTAGCGAAGCGACGCGAGCGTAATGAATGACATCACGGTGTGGTGTCAGAACGCGAGCGTGACCGAGCAGTAGCGAGACAGGTGGCGCGCGAAAGCGTGACCGAGAGGGAAAACAGAAAACCGCCCTTGCCAAGCGGCAAAAGCGGTTATCATATTCCATTTACAGAATCTCGTTCTGTTTTGCCACCAAGGAATCGGCGGCGTAGATCTTTCTGAGCTTCGGCTTTTCAATCTTGCCTGTGGGGTTGCGCGGAATGTCGGCAAAGATGATCTTGCGGGGACGCTTGTAACGCGGCATACCCATGCAGAAGCGATTCACTTCTTCTTCGGTCAGAGTAAAACCGGGCTTCACTTCAATGATCGCGGCGGCAATTTCGCCAAGACGCGCATCAGCAAGGCCGATGACGGCAACGTCCTTCACCGCGTCATTTCTGCGGATAAAGTTTTCAATTTCCACAGGATAGAGGTTTTCACCACCCGTGATGATAACGTCCTTTTTGCGGTCAACGAGGTAGATAAAGCCATCCTCGTCGGTTTCCGCCATATCTCCCGTCAAAAGCCAGCCGTCCTTGAGAACAGCTTCGGTCGCCTTTTCGTCTTTGTAGTATTCGATCATCACGCCATCACCCTTCACGGCAAGCTCGCCGACCGTGTGAGGCGTTGTGATCTCACCCTGGTCGCTTACAATCTTGGTTTCCCAACCAAAGCCCGCCTTGCCGATCGAGCCAACCTTGTGGATGTTCTCCACGCCAAGGTGTACGCAACCGGGACCGATCGATTCGGAAAGACCGTAGTTCGTGTCATAATCGTGATGAGGGAAGACACTCTTCCAACGCTTAATGAGAGAGGGCGGTACAGGCTGTGCGCCGACGTGCATCAAGCGCCAAGCCGAAAGATCGAAATCTTCAAGCGCAAAGTCGCCGCGCTCAAGAGCATCGAGAATGTCCTGTACCCACGGTACGAGAAGCCATACGATCGAGCATTTTTCATCCGACGCAGTGCGAAGGATCAGCTCGGGGTGTGTACCCTTGAGAAGTACCGCCTTGCCACCTACAAGCAGCGAGCCGAACCAGTGCATTTTCGCACCAGTGTGGTAAAGCGGCGGGATACAAAGGAAGACATCGTCATGGGTTTGGCTGTGATGCGCCTGCTCCACACGGGCGGCGTGCATCAAGGCGCGGTGCTTATGTAAAATCGCTTTCGGGAAGCCTGTTGTACCCGAGGAAAAATACACAGCGGCAAAATCATCGTCAGAAAGCGTGATCTTAGGCGCGTGAGTGGAGCAATAGCCGGTCAGCTTGTTGTAGCTTTCGGCAAACGAGGGGCAATCGTCACCCACATAGAAAAGCTGTTTCACCTTTGGGATGTTGTAGCAGATTTCTTCCACACGGCCAACAAACGCAGGGTCAAAAATAAGCACCGAAGCGTCCGAAAGGTCAAGGCAGTAGCGGATCTCCTCGGAAGAATAGCGGTAGTTCAGCGGAACGGCAAGTGCGCCTGTTTTGAGAATGCCGAAATAGATCGGCAGCCATTCCAGGCCGTTCATCAGAAGAACAGCCACCTTATCGCCTTTGCCGATGCCGCGCGTCAAGAGCAGGTTGGCAAAGCGGTTGGCTTTTTTGTCAAATTCCGACCATGTGATCTCGTGGCGGTAATCCTCGTTGGGATTCGGCTCAATCAAGGAGTATTCGCGCCAGGTATGATATTGACGGCGGTCAAGCTCGGGATTGATCTCCACAAGCGCCACTTCGTCTTTGTATGTTTTTGCATTATGTGCAAGAATTTCGGTAATGGGCATTGTCTTTTGTCCTTTTCTTTTTTCTCACGGCGCCAAAAGCGCCAATACCACATTATACGAAACAAAAGCGCTTTTGTCAAGCCTTTTCGCACTTTTTGTGGGGTTTTTAGGGGATTTTGACGGAAAAACAACCGCACCAAACTCTTTAGGGGAGGATATTATCCTCCCGTTTCTTTGGAATGTGAAAGATCTTGACTGGAGGATACTATCCTCCCCTACGCGATATGCCGATCGTTCAACATTCTTCACACAAAAAGAGCGCATCTTGCGATGCGCTCTGAGAGTGAAGACAAAAGGAACTTTTGACTGGATGCGTCTTTCATCTCGTGCTTCTGCTGACGACATCGCCGTTGATGTCATACTCCACTTTGGCGGTGATTTCCGATGAACCGTCCTCGTCATACTCTCTGGTCGTCTGTATGTGAATATGTCCTGTGTAGAAATAGGTTGTCTCCACCGAGGTCTTTGTGGTGCAGGTAATGTAAGGTTCTCCTTTGGCGAAACTTTATCTGGTATTTCCATCTGGACAAGGACCTGGAAGATAACCTGCTGGAAAAGGACTTTACCGTGGCGGTTGGCAATCTCTATTCCAGTCATTATCCCC
>JAFQNZ010000122.1 GCA_017395715.1 Clostridia bacterium
GTGTTGAAGTAGGTGATGCCTTCGCCTTCGGTGAGGGTGGAAGCCGTTGCCTTGGTGATGGCATTGGCTTCATTGATGACGGCGGTATTTTCTTCAACAGCCTTTTGGGTTACACCTGTGTAGCAGGTACCGGGCAGAATGTCGTGGAACTGGTTCTGGAGAAGAACTTCGTAAAGCTCGGTGGTCTTATCGTCCTTATCTTTATCGGCAAGCACGTTGAAATAGTCCATATCGTGGAGGGCAAATTCGCACTTACGGTTGGTGCGCTTGATGTCGTGCATCTGAGTGAGCGTACCTCTGTGAAGCTCGAGATAGAGCTCGCCTGTGTAGGTGGGAAGCTCATCTGCCACTTCTTCCGCCTGCTTCATGAAGTTGCTGGCTGTGGTATAATAGGTTTCGGGAAGACCTTCCACATCCTTGATGCGTCTTGCCTTTTCGAGCATTGCCGAGGTGGGTCCTCCGCCGCCGTCGCCGTGGCCGAAGGGAAGGAGCTTCTGCTCAAAGCCCTGCTTGTTGGTGACATCGGCGATGTTTCTGACAACGTCGGTCACGTCGGGCGAGGTATCGATGAGGTGCAGGTGAGTGAGAACCGAAGAACCGTCGATGCCTTTCCACTTGAAGGTGGTGAAGGGGAAGCGGTTGAGGTCGTTCCAGCTCATCTTGGTGGTGTAGAAATATTTGACATCGCTTTCGAGCATGATCTGCGGGATCGCGGCGTTGTAACCGAAGGTGTCGGGCAGCCAGAAGCAGTCTGCGGTGTAGTCAAAATACTTTCTGGTATAAAGCTGACCGTACAGGAACTGTCTTGCCATGAGTTCGCCCGAAGTGATGTTACAGTCGCATTCCACCCATACGCCGCCGTTGGGCTCGTATCTGCCTTCTTTGATGTACTTGGTGATTCTTTCAAAGAGGTCGGGATATTGACGTCTCAGCCAATCGAGGTGAAGGGCAGAGGACTGCAGGAAGGTGTATTCGGGGTAGCGATCCATCAGAGCGCATACATTGGAGAAGGTACGCGCGGATTTACGAACCGTTTCGGCAACCGTCCAAAGCCATGCGGTGTCGAGGTGGGAGCTACCGACGATGCCGACTTTACCGCGGCTGGAATCGGATTTCGACTTGGTGAGAAATTCACGAAGGATCGCATTGCTCTTAACCACCGATGCCTGTACCTTTTCTGCCGAATAGTGAGCGGGGTATTGGATGATCGAAGCAAAAACCTGTTCGCAAGCAGTACGGGCGCGGGCGCGAACATAGTTATTTTGATCCTTCATTTGCGCCATTTGGGTGGCGATATTGAGATTGAATACGAAATCGTAGATTTCTTCGTTGATGACGCAAACATCAAGCGACTGGAAGGTGTGCTTGTATTTGCCGGCGCCGGGCTGGGGATTATCCTGACCGTAGTAGTTGTAGGGTTTTTCGTCAACCTGGAAGTGACCGGCATAGCATTCGAGCGCTACATCGATGGTTTCGCCTGCCTTGGCATCTCTGGTGAGAACCTGCACGGAGTGCATGATGCCCATGTAGTCGCCCTTGCTGTTGAAGATACCGTCGGGCGTGCCGTTACGGAAGTAGAGCGTTTCGTAAGCATCGGTGTGGGGAACCAGCCACAGGGATTTGCCTTCGAGTTCGGCGGGAACAGTGTAAGAACCGACGATCCACATATTCATGTATTCGCCGCCCCAAGTGGTTCCGTTTGCCAAAGGCGCAAGACCTTCGGTGGGCGCTTTTCTCAGATGATCAAGCGTTTCAAGATAAGAAAGACCGGAAAGTTCATCAACCTTGTTATACATCAAGTTGGCGTAAATTTTGTTAACGCCTTCGAGCTTTCGGCACATTCTGTTGGAATAAGCTTCACAAATCATAGATATACCTCAAGAAGAGAATTTTTGCCAAAAATAGCTATTATCATTATAACTTGCGAAAACAAAAAAGTCAAGCATTTATGCGAGA
>JAFQNZ010000123.1 GCA_017395715.1 Clostridia bacterium
AGCAAATACCAAGGTTTGCGATTGGCAGACAAACAAATATAGTGAACAAAAACGCAAACCGAGGTTCTGAATCCTGCGGCGCGTGAATATAGTGTATTTTCGAGGAACGTCATTCGACGTTCCTCGTTTTGTTTTCGCACACCAAACGATTCTGAACCTCGTATTTGCGAGAGCAAATACCAAGGTTTGCGATTGGCAGACAAACAAATATAGTGAACAAAAACGCAAACCGAGGTTCGCAAGTCCTGCGGCGCGTGAATGTATTTTTGTTAATACTAAAGGTTTGTGTTGGCTTGTCCGCCCGTCAAGGCGGTCGCCCTACGGGTTTCGGCTACGCTCAAGATGACACGCGGGGGCGCAAACCGAGGTTTGCCAAAAAGAAAAGTCGCACACGAAACGAACTGCCCCCAATTGTACGGACAGCACAATTGGGGGCAGTTTATTATACGAGGCTTATTGTGTTGAATGTTTAAGGCTGTTTTTCTGACTTTTGCGCGTGGCAGGCGTCACGCATGGCACATTGACTGCATCCGCATCCGCAAGAGCTTGCACCGCGTTTTTTTGCCCTTATCAGGCGGTATGCAATGAAAACAAGAAGCGAGGCAAAGGCAAGCGCAATCAGAATCCACGGAATGTGTTTGACAAACAAAAGAGCAATCGTCATACAATCACGGCTCCTTTCAAAGAGAAAAATCAGAGTTTGTTTTTGGCTTTGGTGCCGGGTCTTACCAGCATAAAGATGATGAGGGCAAGGGCAAGGATCGCTGCTGTAAGACCGACGGGGCTCGGATTACCGAGGAAGAGGTTGCCGAATTGGTTGATGATGAGTGCCACAGCGTAAGCGAATCCGCACTGATAGAGAATGGCGAATGCTGTCCATTTGGCGCTGTTCATTTCGCGGCGGATGGCACCCATGGCAGCAAAGCAGGGGGCACAAAGCAGGTTGAATACCAAGAAGGCATAGGCGCTGACGGAAGTGAAGGCGGCAGCAATATTCGAATACACGGTGGCCGTTTCTGTGGTGTAGAAGATGCCCATGGTACCAACGATGTTTTCCTTGGCAAGAAGTCCTGTAAAGGAAGCGACGGTTGCCTGCCACGTGCCGAAGCCTAAGGGTGCGAATATCCAAGAGAAGACCGATCCGATCGAGGCAAGAATGCTGCGGTCAAGCTCATCCTCGGTGAGCATACGGAAGCCTTCGTTTGTAAAGCCGAAGTAGGTAAAGAACCAGATCACAACGGTGGAAAGCAGGATCACGGTGCCTGCTTTTTTGATGAAGGACCAGCCTCTTTCCCACATGGAGCGCATGACGTTGACAAAGGTGGGCATGTGGTAAGCGGGAAGCTCAAGCACAAAGGGAGAGGGTTCGCCCGAAAAGGCAGTTGTCTTTTTCAGCATGATGCCCGAAAGGATGATGGCGAACATACCGAGGAAGTAAGCGCTGGGCGCTACCCACCATGCACCGCCGAAGATTGCGCCTGCGATCATGGCGATAAAGGGAAGCTTTGCACCGCAGGGCATAAAAGACGTGGTGATGATCGTCATGCGGCGGTCGGGCAGATTTTCAATCGTGCGGCTTGCCATAATGCCGGGCACCGAGCATCCCGTGCCGATCAGCATGGGGATGAAGGATTTGCCCGAAAGACCGAACTTGCGGAAGATGCGGTCAAGCACGAAGGCAATACGCGACATATAGCCGCAAGCTTCGAGGAAGGCAAGGAAGAGGAAGAGCAGAAGGATCTGCGGGACAAAGCCGAGCACGGCGCCCACACCGGCCACCACGCCTTTGAGCAGCACGCCCTTGAGCCATGCGGGGGAGTTGGCGGCATCAAGCCCCTGTTCCACAAGCACGGGAACGCCGGGAATGAAAATGCCGTATTCTGCAGGGTCGGGGGCGGTGTAGCCATAGCGGTAAGCTGTATCAATGGCTGTCATCAGGTCGTCTTTTGTCACCGTGACGGTGATATCGGCAAGTGTTTCTTCGTCATAGACGGTATAGCTGATCTCTCTGCCATCGGAAAAGAGGAGTGAAAAAACGGTCAGCGCGGTTCTGATGGCTTCTTTGTCGCCACTCTCGAGTGTTTCGCGCAGGGTGTCTGTTTTATCATCGGGCAAGAGGTCCTCTTTATCGGCATAGTCGATAAAGCCGTCAATGACTTCTTGTGATCCGCTGTATTCTTCAGCTTTTTCTATGTAGGCTTCGCTTCCGATGCCGAAAAGATGGAAGCCGTCGCCAAACAGACCGTCGTTTGTGAAATCGGTGACCCATGTGCCAACCGTGGTGACAGACACAAAGTAAACGAGGAACATGATCAAGGCGAAAATGGGAAGCGCGGCAAAGCGGTTGGTGACCACGCGGTCGATCTTATCCGAAGTGGAAAGTCTGCCCTTATGTTTTGCTTTGTAGCATTTTTCCATCAATCGTCCAACATAATCGTAGCGCTCGGTGGGGATGATGCTTTCGGCATCGTCTGAAAGCTCACGCTCGGTGGCAACGATGTCTTTTTCAATATGCTGTAAGGTTTCCTCGGGAATTTCGAGGAATTTCTGTACACGGCTGTCTCTTTCAAAGATCTTGATGGCGTACCAGCGCTGTCTGTCTTCAGGGAGATCGTGCAGAAATGCTTCTTCGATATGGGCAATGGCGTGCTCCACCGCACCTGAAAAGATGTGCATGGGGGCAAAGGTAAAGTTTTTCGCGGTTTCGATGGCAACCTCAGCGGCTTCAAAAATGCCGTCTTCTTTCAGTGCGGAAATTTCAAGCACGGGGCAGCCGAGGGCGCGGGAAAGCTTGTCGGTATAGATGATATCGCCTTTTTTGCGCACCACGTCCATCATGTTGATGGCAACCACCACGGGGATACCAAGCTCAATGAGCTGTGTGGTGAGGTAAAGGTTTCTTTCAAGATTGGTGCCGTCCACAATGTTGAGAATGACGTCGGGACGTTCATTGACAAGATAGTTGCGGGCAACGACTTCTTCGAGCGTGTAAGGCGAGAGAGAATAAATACCCGGAAGGTCGGTGACGATCACGCTTTCGTGCTTCTTTAAGGCGCCTTCCTTTTTTTCGACCGTGACACCCGGCCAGTTGCCAACAAATTGATTCGAGCCTGTCAAGGCGTTATACAGCGTGGTTTTGCCGCAGTTGGGGTTACCCGCAAGGGCAATTCTGATGTTCATAAAAGACTCCTGTTGTTATGTATTATTCGACTTCGACCAGCTCGGCATCGGCGCGGCGCAAGGAAAGCTCGTAGCTGCGAAGATTGATCTCGATCGGGTCGCCGAGGGGCGCCATTTTGCGGACATAGACTGTGACACCGCGGGTGATGCCCATATCCATAATACGGCGGCGCAAAGCCCCTTCGCCGTGGACTTTGACAACGCGCGCGGTTCCGCCTACCCTGATATCCCTGAGTGTTTTCATGTTTTTCCTTTCTGCGAGTTAGCGTAGGCTAACTTGTGTGTAAAGAATATGAGTTAGCATATGCTAACTGCAAAGGTAGTATAGCAAAAGAAACCTGCTTTGTCAAGGGATTTTTTCTATTTTTTTCAATTTTTTTATAAAGAAACAGACCGTCCGAGAGCGACTGCAAAATTAGCGGTAAAGTTGAAATTTGCCACCACATTTTGGTGGTGGCTTTTGATATGCAGAAAGCAAAGAAAAGCCCCGCGCAAGGCGAGGCAAGAATGATAGAAAACCATTTAATATTGTGCCAGTGCAAAAAACTCGCCACAACCAAAGCCGGCTTCGTTATGAATGAGTCTCTCAATCAATCGGAAAGTGACTGCCGCCTCGATTGCTTTGATTTTGTGAAGCAGATAGCGCGTACCATTATTTGTTTCTAATTCTACGATGTGTAGGGATATCAGTTTCTCCAAAGCTTCCAGTACGTCATCTGCAGAGATTTCAAGGGAACGAGAAAGTTCATTTGGTCGGATATCTATCGTAAAATATTCGGAATCCTTATAGTCAAACGGTGCTGTGCTCTGAAAATATTTGTTACAAATATGAGAAAGCACCTGTCTCACATTTGAATCCGACAGCTTTTTAATGCCGGAGGCTACTTCAGGTTTTTCAAATATTGAACCGATATCGGTCGGCTTAATACCGGAGTCGATCATCGTGAGAGTATTAGACACGAATGCAGCGCCTTCGGTGTTAGATAAACAGCA
>JAFQNZ010000124.1 GCA_017395715.1 Clostridia bacterium
ATCATGATGAACAAGCCCGAAGGCTATGTCTCCTCAACCGATGACCCATCGGGTCCTACCGTGATTGAACTTTTGCCCGAGAGAATGCAGGCGTGGGGTCTGTTCCCCTGCGGAAGACTTGACAAAAACACGGTTGGGCTTGTGCTTCTCACCAACGACGGCATTGCGGCGCACCGTATGCTCTCTCCCAAAAAGCACGTGGAAAAGACCTACTTTTTCCGCTTGAAAAAGGAAATCAGCAAGGAAGAAATAGAAATGCTTGAAGCCGGTGTTGATATCGGTGACTGTGTGACCAAACCTTGCCGTGTGGAAATGAAAAGCGAGCTTGAAGGATATATTACCTTAGTTGAGGGTAAGTATCACCAGATCAAGCGCATGGCGGAGGCTGTGGGCAACAAGATCACCTATCTTGAGAGGGTGACTTTTGCCGGCATTGCCCTTGATACAACGCTTGAAAGAGGTGAGTGGCGTTATCTCAATGAAGAAGAAATGGCGCTGATCAAGCCCTATCTTTCCTGAAAGGAATCAAATCCATGAAAAACCGAAAAAAAACAGCCGCGCCTCAGGAAAAGGCAAAGCCTGTGATCAACCGTAATTTGGCGCTTGTTTTGTATCTTATGCTTGCCATTGTTTCGGCGGCGCTTCTGATTATGACGATCCTTGCTTCGGCAGGGGTGAAAGGCGTATGGAGCGGCATGCCGATCGTGGCGGTGCTTTCGGTCTTTGGCGTGGCGCTTGCCATCTCGTTGGTGGCATTTAACCCCAAAAAGAGCTTTTACTCGATTGGTTTTTATGTTTTGCATATTGGCATTGTACTCTTTCTCATTGGCTCACTCGTGTATGCAGTGAATGGGGAAGTGACAAACGCCGCGCCACCGAATGTGAAAAGCTTTACGCCAACGATCGAATATCAGATGAAGCAGCAGGGTATTGATGTTGATGGCATGAAAGGCTATTACAATCAGGTGGGCAAAAGAGACGGAAGCGGTGAGATCATTGATCTTGGCTTTAATTTCCGCATCGCGGATTTCAAAACCGAATTTTACGAAGACGGTCAGCCGAAACATTACGAGGCAACAATTGAGTTCTTGAATCCCGATAACACGGTGGATACCGAAAAGCTAACCGTCAACCATCCGATCTACCGCGGAGACTTTAAGATTTACTTAATGGATGTGGGAACGAACTATTACGGCTTTCAGGAAGTGCAGCTGATGTTCAAGCAGGATCCGACCGAGTTTCTTTCGGATACCGGTATCATTCTTTTGTTGGTTGGCACATTCATGATTTGCTTTATCCGTCCGCGCGATAAGGCAGAGGACAAAAAGAAAGCAAAGAAGGCGGGTGATGGCGTATGATGATGTTACAGATCGGGCTTGCCGGTGCGGTAAGACATTATATCGCCATTCTGGCAGCGGTGCTGTATTTTGCCGCCTTTGCCACTTGCTTTTCCAAGGACAAACTGATACAGCGTATATCGCTTGTTCTTTGGATCGCGGGCACGGCGGTGAATGCCGTGATCGTGGCAAACAACTGGCTTGTGAACGGATATGTGCCGTTTGTGAGTATGTATCAGGTTTTGACCTTCCTCGGTGTGACCTACACGCTTGTTTACGTGTATATCCGTTATATGCACAACGGCGGATTTATGAAACCGTACTTCATTCTGTTCCAAGGCGTGATCATGCTGGGTGTGTTTTTTATGGGACGCACCGCTTCCGAATGGTCGTTTCCGCCTGCTTTGCAGTCGGCGTATTTTGTCCCGCACGTCTTTTCTTACATGATCTCCTACACGCTTGTGGCAGTTGCCGCTTTGATCGCTGTGATTTCCTTTTTTGTGGATGCCAAAGAGAAACAAAAAATGGAAAGAGGCATTTACCATCTGATCTTGACAGGCTTTCCTTTTATGGTGCTGGGTATGTTTCTCGGCGCGCTTTGGGCAAATGCTTGCTGGGGCAATTATTGGTCATGGGACAACAAGGAAGTGTGGTCGCTCGTGACGGTGCTGTCCTTGACGATCTATCTCCATTTCCGCCGTCAGGCGCGTCTTTCGAAATACGCGAGAATATTTGTGATACTTGCATTTTTGTTTG
>JAFQNZ010000125.1 GCA_017395715.1 Clostridia bacterium
AGCAGCAATACCGCCGATGTTGTTATCGTTTTCCTTGTGAAGAAGACCCGTCAAGGTGATAGAACCGTCAAAGGCGGATTTGGTGACAGTGCTTCCGGTGGCAACGCCTACAAGACCGCCTACACGGAGGTAGTCGCCGTTGGCAGCGCCGGTAATCACAACGGAGGAAGTGCATCCGTCAACAGTTGCGCCGTCTGCGGTGTTGGCAAGCGCACCCACGGTGTTGGTTGCGCCTGCTGTGATGCTGCCTGCCAGCTTCAGGTTCTTGACAGTACCCGAAAGGGAGGCAAACATAGGAGCGGAAACGGTTACGGTATGACCGTTGCCGTCGAGAGTACCGCTGAAGGATTCAATGGTACCCGTCAGAGTGATGTCCTGTGTCAGCTTGTACTCGCCGTCACCCGAGATCTTGAGAAGATCCTCGGCGCTGGCGATCTCGGTGACATCTGCGCTGACGGTAAGACCGATAGCGGCAAGAGTACCGAGAACAAGAACAACAGCCAGGAGAACTGATAAAAGCTTTCTTGTTTTCATGATCTTTTTACCTTTCATAAAAAAGATGTTAGTGAATGGGGCGTACCCTTCAGGAGGTAACGCCCTGTCCCTTTCTGTATGCGGCAAAAAAGGACAGTATCAAGGAAATAATTTGCTATATTAATTGTATCATACTTTTTTTACTTTGACAAACACTTTTTTGTGAAGAAGTTAAGAAAAATTGATTTGATACAATACCTACTAAGCGCCATTTTGGTTCTCGTTATTGTGAATTATGAACAACCAAACAGCGCTTTTTACAAAAATCACGGTAAGAGATTCAATAATCAATCCTGAATTTTTTAACAAAAAAACTCCCTTGGGAGAGACCCCAAGGGAGTTTTTTTGTGCCATGAACCGCTTATCGGATATCTACGATAACGCGTTTGCCGTCAGCGTTGGCAACGGCTTTCATCACGGTGCGGATCGCTTTTGCGATCTTACCGTGCTTACCGATTACCTTACCCATATCGTCGGGAGCCACCGAGAGTTCAAAGGTTACGGTGTCCTCATCCTCATCAACGAGAAGTACAACGACCTCATCGGGCTGATCGACAAGTGCCTTGGCGATATGCGAAAGAATCAACTTGTAATCTGCCATCGGTCATCCTCACTCGGTGATGCCGGTCTTCTTGAGCAGAACCTTAACGGTGTCAGTGGGCTGTGCGCCGTTCTTCAGCCAGGTCTTTGCCTTGTCAGCATCGATCTTAACCTCAGCAGGATTGGTCATAGGATTGTAGGTACCGATCTCCTCGATGAATCTGCCGTCGCGGGGATATCTGGAATCTGCAACAACTACGCGATAGAAAGGAGCCTTCTTTGCGCCCATTCTTCTAAGTCTGATTTTAACTGCCATTTGTTTTTTCCTCCGTAAAATATATATTTTTATTTTTTTGAAAACAAGTGATTATGAAAGATTAACCCATGGGGAACGGCATTCCGCGCTTGCCCATCTTTCCCGAGGCAAGCTGTTTCATCATTTTCTTGGTCTGGTCAAACTGTTTTAGGAGTCTGTTGACCTGCTCGACCGTTGTTCCGCTACCCGCGGCAACACGCTTTTTGCGAGAGCCGTTGAGAATGTCGGGGTTACGCCTTTCGGCAGGCGTCATCGATTTGATGATCGCCTCGGTTCTCGCAATAGCGCGCTCGTCGATCTGTGCATCCTTCATAGCACCCGGCTTCATACCGGGGATCATACCGAGCAGGCTTTCGAGAGAGCCCATCTTTTTGATCTGTGCGAACTGATCGAGATAATCGTCAAGCGTGAAGGTCGCTTCTCGCATTTTCTGTTCAAGCTCCGCCGCTTTTTTCTCGTCATACGCCTGCTCCGCCTTTTCGATCAGCGAAAGCACGTCGCCCATGCCGAGGATTCTCGATGCCATGCGGTCGGGATAAAAAGGCTCGATCTCGTCAAGCTTTTCGCCCATACCGACGTATTTGATCGGCTTGCCCGTGATGTAGCGCACGCTGAGCGCGGCACCGCCTCGGGTATCGCCGTCCATTTTTGTCAAAATAACACCCGTGATGTCAAGCTTTTCGTTAAAGGTCTTGGCAACGTCAACCGCCACCTGACCGGTCATCGAGTCAACCACCAAAAGGATCTCGGTGGGATCGACCGCCTTCTTGATCTCGCAAAGCTCATCCATCATGTCTTCGTCGATCTGCAAACGGCCCGCGGTATCAATGAACACCACATCGTGACCGTGCTTTTCGGCGTGCTTCAAGCCCTCTTTGGCAATTTTCACGGGGCTTGTTTTGTCTCCCATGGTAAACACGGGAATACCGAGCTTTTCGCCCACCACTTCAAGCTGTTTGATCGCAGCAGGACGGTAGACGTCACACGCCACAAGCAAGGGGCGCTTGCCCTGCTTTTTGAGAAGTCCCGCAAGCTTACCTGCGTGGGTGGTTTTACCCGCACCTTGAAGACCCGCCATCACGATCACCGTGGGGGGCTTCGGTGCGATATTTAATTTGGAAACTTCGCCGCCCATAATGGCGCAAAGCTCTTCATTAACAATTTTGATGATCTGCTGTGCAGGCACAAGACTTTCCAGCACTTCTGCACCCACAGCGCGGTCGGTCACGGTTTTCACAAACGCTTTCACGACCATGAAGTTAACGTCTGCTTCAAGAAGCGCGAGCTTGACTTCTCGCATACCTTCCTTGACATCGGCAGGCGTCAGCTTTCCTTTACTCTTAAAACGCTTAAACGCGTTTGAAAGCTTATCGGTCAGATTTCCGAACATAGGGCACCTCCCTTTCGGTTAAGGTTCGGAGTTAAGCGCGAAGCCGGTTCAAGGCTTCGCCGATGGCGTCATCCGAAACGCCAAGTTCCAAAAGACGCTGTTCAATGAGTTTCACAGTATCGCGGCGTGCTCTCCACGCGGCAAGAAAGCCAAGCGTGTCTTCCGCTTCTGTGAGAATCGCTTCGGCTTTTTTGAGTCCGTCACGCACACCCTGACGGGTAATGCCCGTGTTGGCAGCAATTTCAGTGAGCGAAAGATCGTCGTTGTAATAATACTCGCAAAGCTCGCGCTGTCTCTCGGAAAGAAGTCCGCCGTAAAAATCGTAAAGCAACGCCATATTGCGCATCTCTTCGGCTTTCACGCATATCCCTCCCTGCTGTAAAGCAAAACTCTTACACGCAAGCATTTTACTTGCACGCAAGCAGACAGCTTTACAAGTATAACACACACCTTCCCTCTTGTCAAGAGGTTTTGCAAAAATATTTGTGGCTGTTTTGCACGAAAAACACAGCCACATCCACCTTCTATGCAAAAAAATCGCCTACACGTTGCATTTCGCACAACATCAAAAAAAGGAAGCCTATCAAGACTTCCTTTTCACTATCAATCGCAGTTTTCCCAGTTGTGGTAAACATTCTGCACGTCATCGTCGTCTTCGAGATGCTCGAGCATCTTGTTCATGTTTTCAATATCCTTCTCGTCGGTCAGTTCAATATAAGAGGAAGGAATCTTGTCTTCTTCTGCCGAAAGAATGGTATAACCCTTGGCGATCAGCGCATCGCGTACTGCGGCGAGGTCATTGACCTCCGTGGTCACTTCAAAAGCGCCGTCCTCTGCCGAAAAGTCGGAAGCACCCGCTTCAAGCGCATCTTCCATCAGCTGGTCTTCATCCTTGACGCTTGCACCGTCCACCACGATCACACCCGCATCGGTGAACATATAGGAAACGCATCCGCTCGAGCCGAGGTTGCCGCCAAACTTGTCAAAATAGTGGCGCACGTTACCGGCGGTACGGTTCTTGTTGTCGGTGGCAGTGGTTACGATCACGGCAACACCCGACGGGCCGTAACCTTCATAGGTGATCTCATCGTAGTTGACCGCTTCGTTGCCCGAATACTTTTCAATCACGCGCTTGATGTTGTCGTTAGGCACGTTCAAGCTCTTTGCTTTGGTGATGAGGTCGGCAAGCTTGCCGTTCGAAACAGGATCGGGACCGCCGTCGCGGATGGCAATTGCCATTTCCTTACCGATCTTGGTGAAGACTTTTGCTCTTTGTGCGTCAGTCTTCTCTTTTTTATGCATAATATTTTTCCATTTGCTATGTCCGGACATATCGTTATCTTCCTTTCAGGTAAGTTAAATTTTTTCGGGAGTCTTCAGGCAGATGAGGGAGAGCGCGTTTTTCAGCACGCCTCTCGTTGCCTTGACGAGAGCGGCACGGGAGAGGTTGACACTGCCGTCCTTTTCGATGATGCGGCAATCCTGATAGAACTTGTTGAAGGCACTTGCCACGTCGAGAATATAACGGGTGATCAC
>JAFQNZ010000126.1 GCA_017395715.1 Clostridia bacterium
GATATGTCTCGTTTTCTTGCTCCTGACTGCGTGCCAAAACGAGAATATAGCAACAAGCAAAACAGCTTCCCAAAATGAGCCCAAAACCATTTCGATACGGACAGATGAACGCGACCACACGTACGTCATTTTGCCGATCTCCAATGAAGAACTCCGTTGCGATGAAGAAGAAATCGCTCTTTTAGAAAACCTCAGCTATGCGGCATTAAAAAACGCAGAAGAAAAATTGATCGAAAAAACCAAAGCATATTCCAATCCTCTTTATTATTTCAGCATCACAGATGACACGCTTTGTCTGGGCGTCGAGTTCATTGTCCAAGTCGATCCATCCATCGAAAGTGCCCCCTGCGGCAACCATAAACATCTTATCTTCAGCGAGCCCCTTACTGAGTAAACCGCTATCAACGTCACACGAAAATAACCACCAACAGCGCCCCTTTTCGGGTGCTGTTTTCTCTTTACTTCCCTGCTTTTTTATGGTATAATCGTGTTAACAACACAAAAAGGAAACTCGCCATGAACCAAACACGCTGCCGTTGGTGCAATCTCAAAAATCCCATCTATATCGAATACCACGATTACGAATGGGGTCAACTGAATACAGACGATGGATATCTTTACGAAATGCTCATTCTCGAATCCTTCCAAGCGGGACTTTCCTGGGAATGCGTGTTAAACAAACGCGAAAGCTTCCGAATAGCGTATGATCATTTTGATATCAACAAGGTTTCAGCCTATGATGAACAAAAGAAAAACGAACTCTACCAAAACCAAAATATCATCCGCAACAAATTAAAAATCAACGCCAGCATCAAAAACAGCCAAGTCTTTCAAACCGTCGTTTCCGAATACGGCTCGTTTTATAACTACTTAACACATTTTACAAGCGGCAGCATCTTTTACGAAACCGACCAAACCACAAGTCCGCTTTCCGATGCCATTTCCAAAGACTTAAAGGCGCGCGGCATGACTTTTGTGGGTTCAACGATCGTGTATTCCTATTTGCAAGCAGTCGGTATCATTGTCTCACACGAAAAAGACTGCTTCTTGTATCAAAAAGGAGACTTGACATGACAAAAAAACTCTTCTTTTCGGCGCTTGTAAAATTTTTCCTCGGATTCCTTTTGATAGGCATTCTGATCTTTCTGCCCGCAGGAAGCCTATCCTTTGTAAACGGTTGGATCTTCATGGGCGTTCTCTTCATCCCCATCTTCATCATGGGCGTTGTGTTGATGCTCAAAGATCCCACACTTCTCAAAAAACGCCTTGATGCCAAGGAATCGCAAAAGGAACAAACTATCATCATCAAACTCAGCGGGCTGATGTTCATGGTGGGATTTGTTCTCCCGGGGCTCGACTTCCGTTTTGGTTGGTACACCCTGCCCCGCATTATCACTCTGGTCGCATCGGCGCTCTTTCTCATCGGTTATCTTCTCTTCGCCGAAGTCTTACGCGAAAACACCTATTTAAGCCGCACGATCGAGGTACAGGAGAATCAAACCGTCATCGATACCGGTCTTTACGGCATTGTCAGACACCCCATGTACACGGCAACTCTCCTTATGTTTTTGTCGATGCCGCTGATTTTGGGATCACTCTATTCCCTTGCCGTTTTTCTTGCCTATCCCTTTATCATTGTTTTTCGCATCAAAAAAGAAGAAGAGCTTCTTACAAAAGAACTTGACGGCTACCGCAACTACAAACAAAAAGTCAAATACCGCTTGATACCCTTTATCTGGTAAACCTTCATACATAAAAACACGCCTTGAGGACAAACTATCATTAAAGTTTCACCTAAGGAGTGATTTTATGACAC
>JAFQNZ010000127.1 GCA_017395715.1 Clostridia bacterium
ATGCTCTCTCAACTACAAACCTAAATAAGGCTCGCCCTTTGGGAGAGCTCCCGCGAAGCGGGTGAGAGGGCATCCACCTTTTTTCCATTATACCAAAAAATCGGCAGAGGCACAATACCCCTACCGATTTTTACAAACTCAAATATTCAATTCTTTTTTCAGCGCGTCAACAAGGTCTGTCTTTTCCCACGGGCTGTCAAGATCCACTCTGCCCACGTGGCCGTATGCAGCGTGTGCGGCATAGATCGGACGGCGAAGACCGAACTTTTCAATGATTGCGGCAGGACGCAGATCCACAAGCTTGTTTACCGCTTCCGCGATCACTTCGCTCGAAAGCGCGGATGTACCGAAGGTATCCACCATCAAGGAAACAGGACGCGCAACACCGATCGCGTATGCCACCTGCACCTCGCACTTTTTGGCAAGACCTGCGGCAACAATGTTTTTGGCAACGTATCTTGCGGCGTAAGCTGCCGAACGGTCAACCTTTGTCGGGTCTTTGCCCGAGAAAGCACCACCGCCGTGACGGGCGTATCCGCCGTAAGTATCCACAATGATCTTTCTGCCGGTCAGTCCGGAGTCACCCTGCGGGCCGCCCACAACAAAGCGGCCGGTGGGGTTCACATAGATCTTGGTTTCACCGTCGATCAGATTGGCAGGCACAATAGGCGTGATGACGTTCGCGATCAAATCTTTTTCAATCGTCTCGCGGTCAACCTCGGGGTCGTGCTGCGTTGAAATAACAATGGTGTCCACACGCACGGGAGTCAATCCGTCATATTCCACCGTCACCTGTGTTTTGCCGTCGGGACGCAGATAAGTGAGAGTCTTATCCTTGCGAACTGCGGTCAGCTTCTTTGCAAGATTGTGTGCAAGCTGAATCGGCAGAGGCATCAATTCCTCGGTCTCATCGCAAGCAAAACCAAACATCATACCCTGGTCGCCCGCGCCGGTGTCGTAAGCATCGTAGCCTTCGCTGTTCTTCGCTTCCCACGCTTTGTCAACACCCATCGCAATGTCGGGAGACTGCTTGTGGATCGAAGTCACAACTGCGCAGGTGTCGCAGTCAAAGCCATACTTGGCTCTGTCGTAGCCAATACCGCGAACGGCTTCTCTCACGATTTCTTCTACCGAAATGGTAGCCGTGGTGGTAATTTCACCCATCACGTAGATCACGCCTGTGGTCGCAGTGGTTTCGCACGCCACACGTGCAGTCGGGTCTTGCACCAAAATCGCGTCAAGCACCGAGTCGGAAATAATATCGCAAATTTTATCGGGATGTCCTTCTGTTACCGATTCCGATGTAAAGAGTTTTTTCATTTTCATTCTTCCTTCTTTGTTATTTTCCTATCACAAATCTCTCATAAGAAAAAACAAAAGCACCCACAGATTCCCATGGGTGCTTTCTCATCTCCATGGACTTGGCACCTTACCCTGTCGGCAGGTTGCCGTGACATCATAGGGCCTGTCCCTCCGTCACTCTTGATAAGATTCTATTTCTATTATACACAATTCTCTCTTGCTGTCAACACTTTTCGCGTGATTCGGTATTTTTTCGATTTTCTGCCAAAAACGCAGGAAATCCTACTGTATTTCAAGCCAAAAAGGAAAGAAAACCAACAGCGCCGTATGCGGCAAGTGTAATCACAACACCTGCGATCAAAACGCCAATGAAGCATGCAAGAAGCGATTTCCAAAAGTTGATCCGCATCAAGGACGCCACAAGCGAGCCTGTCCAAGCACCTGTTCCGGGTAGCGGAATGGCAACCAGAAGCGTCAAACCCCAAAAGCCGTATTTGTCCACCTTGTCCTGATTCTTTTCGGCTTTTCTCTCAAGCCATCTTGCAAACTTGCCGAACAGACGCGTCTTTTTCATGATTTCAAGGAACCAACGCAAGAAAAGCAGAATAAACGGCACAGGCAACATATTGCCAAGTACGCTGATGATAAAATTCTGCCACCACGGAATGCCGAGCGAAGCGCCCAAAATGATCGAGCCGCGAAGCTCAATAAACGGAATCATCGCGCAGAAGAAAACACCGCCGCGCAGTCCTATCGTTTGTATCAGTAAATTTTTAAGCCAAGTCATAAAAACCTCTTTCTACCCTTTTCAAGCACCGAAAGAAATGCTTCCGCCAAGGATCAAAAATAAGACCACAAGGCTCACGGCAATCAAAACTGCGGCGACAACGATCGAAACCACCGTGCGCGAGTTGAAATAATCGCCGTCATTGACCTCACCCGGAATCATCTTGGCACGGCGCAAAACCAAGGTGATCGGCTTATAGAACAGCAAGATCAGCGCCGCATTGGCTAAACATTTGATCAAGTTAAACGGAAAAATAAGCTTGGGTATCAAAACAACCACTTCTGCAACCGTGCTTCCCATAAACAAAGGCGTGACAAGCAGATTGGCAATCAGCATCATGGCGGTTGATCCGAGTGTTGCCGCCGCAAGACTCATGTAGGAAGAAAACTGCGTGCGCCGTCCTCGGTAGATCAGCGCCGCGAGCATGGAAAAGGATGCCGAAGAAACAAAATTCATGATAAAACCGTATAGACCGGTCGTGCTGAAAAGCGCAAATTCCAAAAAAGCAGCCACCAATGAAATCACGCCGCCCGCAATCGGTCCGAACAGCATAGCCGCAATGGTAATGAACACGTTCTTAAATTCAAAGGTCAAAAACTGCACTCTGAAATGAATGATATATATAGAAAGGTATGCCACCGCCGTAAACAGCGCCAGCATCACGAGTTTTCTTGTTTGTTCTCTGTTATTATGTCTTTTACCCATTGTTTTATGCGACAAGGAAAACACCTCCAAATCAAGCATTTGGGCATAAAAAAAGCCCCAAATAGGGGGAAAACAACAGGTTATGACAAAACCTGTATCAGTATCTTTTTTCATCCGGACTATAACCGTCGGTACAGGAATCTCACCTGTTCAACGCCAAAGCGCTCGCGGACTCTTGTCAAACAATCACCGCCGATGTGGAATTACACCAACCCCCAAAGAATATTCAATTATGCAAAAAAACCGTGCAAACAGCACGGAAAAAGCGAAACCTTTCCGATATCGGGATAAACCCGATATCGGAAAAGCATTAGCTGTTTGTCTAAGAGATTTCTGTTAATTCAGAAATTAGCCCTTGATTTCGGAAACAACGCCGGAACCAACGGTTCTGCCGCCTTCACGGATAGCGAAACGGAGACCCTTTTCGATAGCGATAGGAGTGATGAGTTCAACGTCCATATCTACGTTGTCGCCGGGACGGCACATTTCAACGCCTTCGGGAAGAGTGATAACACCGGTAACGTCAGTTGTTCTGAAGTAGAACTGAGGTCTGTAGCCGGA
>JAFQNZ010000128.1 GCA_017395715.1 Clostridia bacterium
ATCACTTCGCCCGTGTGTGCTTTCCACCACTCCGCAAAGATCGTGCGGTGACACCACTGACTCGGCTGTCTGATGTCCTCGAAGCAGAGGAGCACCAGCTTCTTTCCTTCCGCTGCGGCGTTCTGCTCCATCTTGCGGACCATTGCGATGATCTTGCTCGTTCCGATGTCCTCCAGCTTCTTGATGTAGGCTTCCTTATACGGAACGAACTCCATCTTCAGCATGAATCCTTTGGGAGCGAGTGCGTAGCAGTGTTCTCTCTCGGTGTACCCGAGTGCGTATTTCGGACTTCCGATGCTGATACCGACGGGGTAGTAACCCTCGTTCTTCAGTTCCTTATTTGCGTAACGGCTTGTGTAGATCGCCATGATTTTTGCCTCCTTGAGTCTATAATATATTATACCACATTTACCCCTCTAAGTAAAGAGGTACGCCCTCTGTTACGCCTGTTTTACACAGCGTTCACATAACAGTCGGCTCGCGCGATTTTTCCTTTTATGGGGTGACACATCAACTGCGCCCCTCTCGCACGAAAACCGGGTGAATCCGGGGCCGATCTCACACTTTTCGGTCGAAACCGACCCCAAATTCGTTTCTGAAGCACCTTTGCGGTATAACTGATTCATGGAGGGCAATCATCGGCGCTTCAGCTCAGTTGTTTACTCTGTCGCTTCCGCGATTGCTTCCTTGAGGGCATCGACCATATCGGTCTTTTCCCACGCCCTTTCATCGCCTGTTACGTCACCGAAATGACCGTATGCGGCGGTGTTGCTGTAGATCGGGCTACGGAGCTTGAGGCGGTTGATAATGCCTGCGGGTGTCAGATCGAAGACCTTTTCCACAGCATCACAGATCACCTGCTCGCTATACTTACCCGTGCCATACATATCCACGCGAATGGAAACAGGCTCGGGAACTCCGATTGCGTATGCAAGCTGAACTTGGCACTTGTCTGCCAGTCCTGCTGCTACGATGTTCTTTGCGATATGTCTCGCTGCGTATGCCGCAGAGCGGTCTACCTTCGTCGGATCCTTGCCCGAGAAAGCTCCGCCGCCGTGCGCTGCATAACCGCCGTAGGTATCGACGATGATCTTTCTGCCAGTCAAGCCGGAATCTGCTGCGGGACCACCTTTAACGAATCTGCCGGTGGGGTTGATGTACAGGTTATAGGTCTCTACGTCAATCTCGGGGCAGGACTCCTTCAGCTCGTCGAGAACAGGGGTGATGACTTCGTCGAGAATCGGCTTTCCGAGCTCTTCGGCGAAGACCGACTCTTTATGCTGAGTGGAAACCACCACTGTGTCGATTCTGATAGGCTTTCCTGCTTCGTCATACTCGACCGTTACCTGCGTTTTGCCGTCGGGAAGGATGTAGGGGAGGGTGCCATCTTTTCGCTTCTGTGCGAGGCGATACGCCATTCTGTTTGCCAGCGTAATCGGCAGGGGCATCAGATCGTGGGTCTCGTTGCAGGCATAACCGAACATCATGCCTTGGTCTCCTGCGCCGCCAACCTTATCGTTGGTTCCCATCGCAATGTCGGGGCTCTGCTCATCAATGGCGGTGAGCACCGCGCAGGTGTTACCATCGAAGCCTGCTTCGGGGCTGTCGTAGCCGATGTTCTTCAGCGTCTTTCTGACGATGCCGGGAATGTCGATGTAGCACTCGGTTGTGATCTCGCCCATGACTACGACCATGCCGGTC
>JAFQNZ010000129.1 GCA_017395715.1 Clostridia bacterium
CGTTGTTGGTACGATCACCTATACGGAAAGCTTTTGGACAGGAAAGAAGGAAATCCTGTTCGGACAGATCCCGCTTGTGAAGCAGTCGAAAAACACCTATCTTTTACCCGGAGGAGATCCCAATGCGATCGTGATGGTAAAGGGCAACTTTCTTACCGGGGTATCGCTTATTTGGGGAACCGAAACGATCCGCTTGATACCGGCACCCAAGTGGTATGAATGGATTTTGGCGTTCTTTCCGCTCTTTTTCATTTGTGTCTGGGGAAACAGTGTTCCTCTTTGCATGATTTTTCCGCTCGTTGGTGGCGCTCTCGGCGGTGCGATCGGCGGCCTTGCCTTGGTATTCAGTCTTGTATTTATGAAAAAGACCGAGAATGTGGGCTATAAGCTTTTAATTGGACTCGGTATTTTTGCTGCCGCTGTCTTCTTGTGCTTTTTGTTGGCAGTTGCGATCATCGGTTCGATGGTTTAATTATTTTTTTACATACAAAAGGAGAATGAAAATGAAAAGAATTTTACTCGTACTTACAGCACTTGTTTTGTTGGTTTCGCTCGTTTCCTGCGGCGAGGCACAGCCCAAAACCTTTACTGCTGAGGGCATGAGCGTGACTCTGACCGACGCTTTTACCAAACGATCGGTTGACGGCTATACGGTGACTTACGATTCGAAAGACGTTGCAGTATTTGCCATTAAGGAATCCTTCAGTTTGTTTGAAGGCTATGACGTTACACTCGAAGAATACGCTGACCTTGTTCGTCAAAGCAACGCTTCCAGAAATCCTACTGCCGTTGTGGAAAGAGACGGTGTTCTTACCATGGAATACAGTTTTTTGAACGAAAGCGAAAATGAGACCTATAAGTATCTTTGCACGATGTTCAAGGGCGAGGACGCTTACTGGGTGATTCAGTTCGCTACCAAGGAAAATGCCTACGACGGGCTGTTTGACACCTTGATGACATACGCAAAATCGGTCAGCTTCGGTGCGTGAATGGGATTATGACCGTGAGAAACGAGTATAAAATCGATAAAAAAGAGATAATGTCCTGGGCTAAAACGTTTTACCTCTATGGCAAGGTCAACGTTATTCTGTTTGGCCTTTGGGTTTTCGTGTTCGTGTGTGCTGTTGTTGAACTCATCATTCTTTTATGTGTTGGCGGCGACTGGACCGACTGGTATCTGGCAGTACTGCTTTGGGTACTGAGCGTTTATAAGCTGTGCTTTCAGCGCTTTCTTCTTCAGGCGCGCCGATACAAGATGCTTTCGAAAACCTACGGTGTTTCCGAATGGATGCGTTCGGTGGATTTTACCGATGAGGAGATCGTGCTTTGCGATCATACCTCGGTTTCAAAATACAGATATGAAAGTATCAAGTTTATCAAAGACAAAAAGAACGCTGTTTTGATCGTTTTTAACACCGGTCTCGGACTTATCCTTTACAAGGATGCCTTTGTGGAAGGTTCTTGGGATGAATGCAAGGCAAAGATCGAGACAATAAAACAATAAAGAATATCCCGACAGATTTTAGGGTCTGTCGGGAATTTTTTTGGAGAGGGAGTCTTGCTATTTTGAAAAACCGTGGTATAATGTAGTATAGAATAGATACAGAGGGTGATGGTTATGCGCTATCGTTTACAAAGATTTTTCTGGGGCAGAAACGGGTTTGATGCTCTTGCCAATACGGTTATGGTGGCTTCGCTTGTTGTGATGATCGCAAGCGGCTTCATTCCGATTCCCATACTTGGTTTGTTTTTATATATGGTATCGTTTGCCGGCTTGATCTACAGTTATTTTCGCTGTTTTTCACGCAATCTTGTGAGGCGCAGACAAGAAAACTTCCGTTTCAAAGAGTTTTTCCGAGTGAGAAAGCTGAAATGGAAAGAAAGAAAAAGCTACCGCTATTTTAAGTGTCCGCACTGCAAGGCGTGGATGCGTGTACCGAAGGGCAGAGGCGAGATCACGGTGACCTGCCGTGCCTGCCGTTTCCGTTTTGACAAAAAATCATAAAGAAAAGGAATTTGAACATGAACACAAAAAAGGGGAACGTTTGGGGTCTTTTACCCATGGGCGTATTCATTGTTTTTTATCTGACGCTTGGTATTTTGTTTGAATATGTAATGGAAATCCCGATGGGCTTTTACAACGTGCCGATCGTGGTGGCGTTTCTTGTGGCGATTTTGGTTGCCTGTCTTCAGAATCGCAAGGTGAGTTTTGAAACCAAACTTTCTCTGATGGGGCAGGGCATTGGCGACAAGAACATCATTACAATGCTTCTCATCTTTATGATGGCGGGTATTTTTGTGGGCGTTGTCGGCAGAGAAAGTGCAGAAAGCGTTGCCTATTTTGTGCTTTCGATCACGCCGCCCCGTCTTGCGGTTTGTATGATTTTTTTGGTCAGCTGTTTTATTTCTACGGCAATGGGTACCTCGGTGGGTACGATCACTTTGATTACGCCGATTGCAGTTGCGATTGCAGAGTCGTCCGGTTTTTCGGTGGCACTTTGTGTGGGTACTGTGGTAGGCGGTGCCATGTTTGGTGACAATCTTTCTTTTGTTTCGGATACCACGATTGCCGCGTGCAACGGTCAAGGCTGTGCCATGAAGGATAAATTCCGCACCAACTTTTTTATCGTTCTTCCTGCGGCAATTGTTACATTCTTTTTGATTCTTTTCCTGTCTTTTCAGGCAGACATACAGGCAAATCCCTCAGCAGACTACGATCTTATACAGATCATTCCCTATGTTTTGGTTCTCATCAGCGGTGTGATCGGTATCAATGTGTTTCTGACGCTTTTGATCGGTATTCTTTCGGGTTGTGTGATCATGCTTGCTACATCCGCCGTTTCTTTCTCGGGCCTTCTTGCCAATATGGGAAGCGGGGCATCCGGTATGTTTGAAACCGCAATGGTGGCTGTGTTGGCCGCTCTTTGCGCCCTGATCCGCCACAACGGCGGTTTTGATGCTTTGCTGAACGGCATTCGCAAGGTTTTCCGCGGCAAGCGCGGCGGACAGCTTGGTGTTGGGCTTTTAGTTGGTGTGATGGATATTGCCACTGCCAACAACACGGTAGCCATTGTGATCGCCAATCCGATTGCTTCGGATATGGCGAAGGAATACGGTATTTCTTCCCGCAAGACTGCTTCTTTGCTTGACACATTCTCCTGTATCGTCCAGGGTTTTCTTCCGTACGGCGCGCAGATTCTTGTGGCGCTCTCGGCTGTTTCTACACTTGGTATCACGCTGAATGCGTTTGATATCATGCAGTACATGTATTATCCGATGATGCTGCTTATCAGCTCACTTATCTTTATTTTCTTGATTCCCGAAAAAAAGAAAAAAGCAGATCATGACTGATCTGCTTTTTGTTTCGTTTCAGTTTCGTTTTATTGGATATGATTGTTATATTATGAAAAGAGGTGGCGTTTTGGTACATATTCTTGTGGCGGATGACGATAAAAACACGCGACTATATCTGCGTGCGCTTTTAGAAGGAGCGGGGTATGTTGTAACTACCGCTGAAAACGGGGAAGAGGCACTGACCTGTCTTGACCGAGAACATATTGATCTTGTAGTGCTGGATGTTATGATGCCGAAGATAGACGGCTATGAGTTTACACGCATTTTACGGGAGGGCAACAGCAATCTGCCGATTCTGATGGTATCTGCCAAACAGCTTCCGAAAGACAAACATAAGGGCTTTGCCATGGGAACCGATGATTATATGACCAAGCCGATCGATGAAGAAGAAATGCTGTTTCGCATTAAGGCGCTCCTTCGCCGTTCGCGCATTGCCAACGAGCGAAAGATCGTGGTCGGAGAAGTTGTGCTTGACTATGATTCTTTGACGGTGACAAAAGGTGACTTTTGCCAAGAGCTTCCGCAGAAGGAATTTTTGCTTCTGTATAAACTCTTGTCCTATCCCGGTAAGATTTTTACGCGTATTCAACTGATGGACGAGATCTGGGGTGCGGAAAGCGAGACGGGATGGGAAACGGTTACGGTTCACATCGGACGCTTACGCAAGCGGTTTGAGGGATTTGAGGAGTTTGAGATCGAATCGGTACGAGGACTTGGGTACAAGGCGGTGAAAAAGGTATGAAACAGAAAAGAAAACGCACACCCAAGAAAGTGAAAGAGCGCCGTTCGCGCAAATCGCTTACGATCGTGCTTGCGGTTTTTGTCTTCTGTATTCTTTTGATGGCAATTGCTATGACAGCACTCGGGCTTTTTATTCTCACCAAAACAGGGGTACTTGTGGAAGGCGAGATCAAGCTGAACTCGGTCATTCTCATTATGTCGGTGATCAGCCTTGCCATTGGCGGTTTGCTTGCTTTTTTCAGCAGCCGTATTCCGTTGAAGCCGATCAACAATCTGATCAACAAAATGAACCGTTTAGCGGCAGGGGATTTTAAGGCGAGACTTGAATTCGGTGAGACGTTATCGTCACATCCAGCGTTTAAGGAGATCTCCACAAGCTTTAATACCATGGCGGAAGAGCTTGAAAACACCGAACTTTTACGAAACGATTTTATCAACAATTTTTCGCATGAATTCAAAACACCGCTCGTTTCGATCACGGGTTTTGCCAAGCTTCTTGCCAAAGGCAATCTGACAGAGGAGCAAAAGCAGGAGTACCTTTCTGCCATCGAAGAAGAATCGAGACGGCTTTCTTCGATGGCGACCAATGTTTTGAAGCTGACAAAGGTGGAAAACCAAACCATTCTTTCAGAGCTTTCTTCCTTTAATCTTGCTGAGCAGATCCGTTCGGCGGTACTGCTTCTTGAGAGGGAATGGTCGGAGAAAAATCTTGAACTTGTGCTTGATTTAGACGATTGTTTGATCGAGGCGAATGAAGAGCTTCTCAAGGAAATATGGATCAATCTATTTGACAACGCGGTGAAATTCACGCCACGTTGCGGCACGATTGCTTTGACCGTTGAGGAATTGGACGAACAGTATCTCGTGACCGTGAGCAACACGGGAAGCGTGATTTCACCCGAAACGTGCGAGAGGATTTTTAAGAAATTCTATCAAGCGGATGAATCACACGCCGCAAAAGGAAACGGCATTGGTCTTGCGATTGTGAAACGCATTGTGGATCTGCATAGCGGCGAGATTACGGTTCATAGTGAGAATGATATGACCTCTTTTGCGGTGCTTTTGCCCAAAAAGCAGGAAGCATGATGTTTTTTCTCTTGCGGTTTGGAATCGATCGTGTTATACTGGTTTATAAGAGATGCAAACAGAGAGGATAGTGCGAATGGATAGGGAAAAACTTAAAAAAACCTTGTTTGTTTCGGATCTTGACGGAACGCTTTTGAATCGGGAGCAAGCTTTGTCCGAATATACGCAAAAAACACTGAATAGGCTGATACAGGAAGGCTTGCCCTTTACCTATGCCACCGCACGTTCTTTGACAACCGCAAGGGAAGTGACCGCGGGACTTGATCTGAAACTTCCCGTGATCGTGTATAACGGTGCATTCGTTAAAGATTCTGCAAGCGGTGAGAGTGTGATGGCACGACAGTTTTCCCCGCATGAAAAGGGAGAGATTCTTGCACAGCATCTTACGCACGGTGTGTATCCGCGCGTGTATGCGCTTCACGCAGAGGAGGAGAAATTCTCTTATGCCATAGAGCATCTTTCTGAGGGAACGAAAGCGTATCTTGCCAAGAGACGAGAGGATAGGCGGGCGCGTCCAACAACCGAAGATCGGCTGTTGGATGGAGATGTGTTTTGCTTTTCCTCGATTGACGATTACGACAAGCTGCTACCGCTTTACAATGCGTTGAAAGCAACATATCACGCGGTATTATACCGCGATCCCTATACGAGTGATTATTGGCTTGAGATTTTGCCGAGGTTTGCCACCAAAGCCGATGCTGTCCTTTCGCTGAAAGAGCTGTATGGCTTTGAGAGCGTTGTGGTATTTGGGGACGAGAAAAACGATCTTTCGATGTTTGCCATGGCAGACGAATGCTATGCTGTTTCAAATGCCAACGAAGATGTGAAGCGCGCGGCAAGCGGCGTGATCGCATCGAATGATTCCGACGGCGTGGCGGCGTATTTGTTTTCAAGATGTGAGCAACATTGCGATACAAAGTAGCTTTGGTTTATCAAATTTTATTGACATGACTTGACATGACTTGTGATTTTGAGTAGAATGATCTTACAGCATGAAAGATTGAGGTAAAGGATATGAGTATTTGCATTGAGATTTCCGAAAAACTGCAAAAAGGAAAAGCCAAGGATGTGGCAGCCCTTGTGGAACAGGCACTTGCCGACAATACAGCACCCGATGTGATCCTAAACGAGGGTCTTGTGGCAGGCATGAGTGTTATCGGCGAAAAGTTCCGCAACAACGAAATCTATGTTCCCGAGGTTTTGATCGCGGCACGCGCGATGAATGCGGGACTCAAGGTTCTGAAGCCTGCCTTGACACAAGCAGGTGTTGAGCCTCTTGGTAAAGCTGTGATCTGTACGGTGGAAGGCGATATGCACGATATCGGAAAGAATCTTGTGAAAATGATGATTGAAGGTCAGGGCATTGAATGCATTGACCTTGGTGTGAATGTTCCGCCTGCCAAGGTGGTGGAGGCTGTGAAAGAAAGCGGCGCGCGCGTGGTTTGCCTGTCCGCTCTTCTGACCACAACCATGAGTGGACAAAAAGCGGTGATCGATGCGCTCGTGGAAGCAGGAATCCGCGACCAGGTCAAGGTTATGGTCGGGGGCGCGCCTGTGACACAGCAGTTTGCCGATGAGATCGGTGCTGATTGCTATACATCTGATGCCGCATCTGCAGCAGAGGCGGCAAGATCGTTCTTTGCATAAGGTAAGGTATCCCAATATGAAAATGTCGGATTTTGTCAAATCGCTTCCGAAATTACATAAAGCGATGCCGATTTTGTCTTTTCCTTCGGCTGTCCTGATTGGCAGAAGTGTGTACGACTTGACCCA
>JAFQNZ010000130.1 GCA_017395715.1 Clostridia bacterium
AGTATCGGTATCATCGGTATTGCGCTGATCCTTGCGGTTTCAACCGGTGTGAATGCGTATATTGCCGCCATTCAGCGCGACACGCTTTCGGCGTACCCGATCAGCATTCTGCATGAGAATACCGATCTTTCGGCACTTTTTGGCAATGCGGCACAGAAAAACGAAAATACGGTAGAGCATGAAAACGACGCGGTCTATTCGAGCGCGCAGATGTATGAAATGTTCAACACCCTTATCAGAGGCGAGAAAAAGCAGAATAATCTGACTGCGTTCAAGGCGTTTCTTGATAAGGAAATGAAAGCCGAAACGGCAAGCACGGCGCTGAGAGAATACGTTTCGACCATTCAGTACCGCTATAACATTCCGCTCTACACCTACGTACAGAGTCAGTTTGAAAAAGATAAGTACGTTTCTACCGACCTTTCCGCAGGTATCGCGCAAGGTTCGGGCGCGGCGTCTGCCAACCAGAATATGTACAACTCCCTTGCCGCTAACCTTACGGTGATCAACCTTTGGTCCGAGATGCTTCCCGGAAACGGTGACGAGTTGATTTCCAGCATGGTGAAGGACCAGTATGACCTTGTGTACGGCGCTTGGCCGACCTCCAAGGAAGAGATCGTTCTGATCGTTGACGACAAGAATGAAGTATCTGACCTTGTGTTCTACGCACTCGGTTACAAGTCCACCGAAGAGATCACCCAAATGCTTTCCGCATTCTTGAATGAAGAAAAGCTCCCGATTATAGAAGTACCTCCGATCCAGTATGAGGACATCTGCTCGATCTCGTTTAAGCTTCTTCTCCCCTCCGACTTCTACAGCAAGAATGAAGCCAAGAGCACCGAGGGCAAGCCTGTGTTTGATTATATGGGTGATAACGAGACCTATATGCAGGGCGTTCTCAAAAATCAGAACACACTCTCGCTTCGCATTTCGGGTATTGTCCGCCAGAACGAAGAGGTTTCGGGCGGCGCGATCTCCACACCTTTTGCTTACACATCCGCTTTGACCGAATATCTCATTGAAGAGAACAACAAGAGCGAGATCGTGAAAGCGCAGTCTGACCCCGCAAATAAAAACTATGACGTTTTGACCGGTCTGCCTTTCTTCATCAACGAAGAAAACGAACTCACCGATGCCGTTAAGGCTGAAAAGATCAAGGCCTATTTCGCATCGCTTTCTCTTGAAGAAAAGGTGGAAATGTATATCACTTTGATGTCGATTCCCGCCAATCTTGAAGAGCAGGTTGCTACCTACACCCAGATGTACGGTGCGACGGTTGAAGACATGAAGGCAAACATCATGAAGTTTGCTACCGAAAATCCCGATATGCTCAAGGAGTTTGATTTTACCATCGAACAGCTCGGTATGTATCTCGGCTTGGCCGATGAAGAGACCTTAAAGGAATTCTTCTCGCAGAGCATTGCGGCCATGATCATTTCGCAAGAGCGTGCCCGTGTGGAAAAGAACGTAGAAATGATCATGAACACCCCCTCGGCTGCTGATCTTGATGCCATCATTGGCACCATGACCTATATCCTCGAAAATCCCTCGATGATTCCCGCAGCCCTTGGTGAGATCACCTTCCCCGATATCCGCACCGCTGAGGGCAAAATGGCGTATATCCTTGCCGACTGGTCGGTTTCTGTTTCTATGAAGCCCGAGGATATTATGGCGCACCTTGCTACCCTTTCGGCTGAAGAGCTGGAAGCGACCTTCCGCGCGTCTGTTGCCAAGAGCTATGCGACCATGAAGGAGACTGACATGATCGCGCAGATCGGCGCGTTCCAGGGCTTTGACCTGACCGAAAGCAAGTACAGCAAAGTGGCAGTTCTCTTTGACGGCTTCTTGCAGATGGCGACTGAAGAGATGCTTGTTCCGCTTTACGACACCTATATGCCTGCACAGACGTCTTCCAACTCGTTTGAAGACAACATGGAAAAGCTTGGTATTGTGTCGGAGGATACCCCCAGCTCGATCAACATCTACTCCACCACCTTTGAAAACAAAGATAAGATCGCCAAGATCATTGCGGACTATAACGCAAGACTCGAAAATGATAACGATAAGGAAAATGATAAAGATAAGATCGAATACACCGACTATATCGCCATGCTCCTTTCGGGCGTGACCAAGATCATCAACGCGATCTCCTACGTTTTGATTGCTTTCGTTTCGATCTCGCTTGTGGTATCTTCGATCATGATCGGTATCATCACCTATATTTCGGTACTCGAAAGAACCAAGGAAATTGGTATTCTCCGTGCCATCGGTGCGTCCAAGCGCGACGTTTCGCGTGTGTTCAACGCCGAAACCTTTATTGTGGGTCTTGGCGCGGGTCTGATCGGTATTGGTATCTCGCTCCTCCTCTGCATTCCGATCAATATCATCATCCATGCGCTTTCCGGCGTGACGAATCTTTCGGCTTACCTTGAGCCTTTGCACATGGTAACGCTTGTGGCAATCAGCATGCTTCTGACTGTGATTGCAGGCTTGATCCCCTCGCGTATGGCAGCCAAGAAAGACCCCGTGGAAGCTTTGAGAAGTGAATAAACAATAAGAAAAAGGAGTTTCGCGTGAGCGGAACTCCTTTTTGTGTAGATTAATTTTAATAATTTGTAGGGGCG
>JAFQNZ010000131.1 GCA_017395715.1 Clostridia bacterium
ATGCCGTTGGCAAGCACGGTCACCATATCGTTGGTGGAGGTGTCGCCGTCAACAGACACCATGTTAAAGGTGCTCGCAATGTCGCTGGAGAGTGCTTTTTGGAGCATTTCGGGCGAGATAGCAACGTCGGTGGTGATAAAGACGAGCATGGTTGCCATGTTGGGGTGGATCATACCGCTGCCCTTGGCAATACCGCCAAGACGGCAGGTCTTGCCGCCGAGGGTAAATGCCACGGCAACTTCTTTTTTCACCGTGTCGGTCGTCATAATGCCTTCTGCGGCGGCGTCACTGCCGTTTTCAGAAAGACCCTTGACAAGAGAATCCATGCCGTTTGCAATCGGCTCAATGTCAAGCGGCTGACCGATGACGCCTGTGGAAGCCACGACCACGTCGTCTGCCGCAATACCAAGCGCTTTGGCGGTGAGGTCACTCATGGCTTCGGCGATTTCAATACCGTTTGCGTTGCAGGTGTTGGCGTTGCCGCTGTTGCAGATGATGGCTTGCGCCTTACCGTTTTTCAGATGCTCCTTGGTAACAAGAAGAGGCGCGCCCTTGACAAGATTGGTGGTATATACCGATGCGGCAGAAGCTACCGTTTCACTGACGATCAGCGAAAGGTCGCGCTTGGTGCGGTTCTTGCGGATGCCGCAATGAATGCCGTTTGCTGTAAAGCCTTTGGCGGCGGTGACACCGCCTTCGATCAATTTCATATCCTTCATAATTTCAAACCTTTATGTTTAGCGTTAACCTTGTTATTATACCGCAAGTCCGGTGGTTTCGTCAAGCCCCAAAATCAGATTCATGTTCTGAATGGCAGCGCCCGATGCACCTTTGCCGAGGTTATCAAAACGGGAAACCAAAATGATGCGATCTTCGTTGCCGAATACCGAAACTTCCATGGTATCCTTGCCCGAAAAAGCGCCTGCCGAGAGGAAGCCGTTTTCCGAAACAGAGTCATTATAGCGAACGATCGGGCCGCGGAAGGTGTTCTTGTAAATGTCGGCAACGGCAGCGATGGCGTCCTTCTTTTCGCAGTTTAACTGATTGGTGAAAAGCGGAATCGTGACTTCCATACCGCTGTAAAAGGGTGCGACGATGGGAGAAAAGGCGGGCAGGGTGGAAAGACCTGCGATCTTTGCCATTTCTTTTAAGTGTTTATGCTGTTGGGTGAGCCCGTACTGACGGGGGGCTGTGAGGAGCGGATCTCTGTTTTCGCTTTCGTATTCTGCGATCATGTTTTTGCCGCCGCCCGAATAGCCGGTGAGAGAAAAACAGCACAGTTCGGCATCGCCCGGAAGAAGCCCTGCCTGAACAAGTGGTTCAACAAGTGCCACAAAGCCCGAAGCGTGGCAACCGGGGTTGGCAATTCTTTTGGATGCGAGGATTCTTTCTTTTCTGCCGGTAAGTTCGGGAAAGCCGTATGCCCAAGCCTCATTCGTTCTGTGGGCGGTGGAGGTGTCAATGATTACGGTGTCAGACCCCTCAGCCAAAGCGACCGCTTCGATGGCTGCGGCATCGGGCAGGCAGAGAAAGGCAATGTCGGCAGAATGGAGCGCTTCTTTTCTTGCTTGGGGGTCTTTTCTTTTATCGTCGGGCAGGATGATGAGCGCAAGGTCATCTCTTGCCGAAAGGCGTTCTACGATACGAAGGCCGGTGGTACCGGCACTTCCGTCAATGAATACTTTTTTCATCCTGCAAGATACTCCTTTACAAGCGTGATCTGTTTTTCTACCGAAGCCTGGGATGTGCCGCCCTCGGAGCTGCGCTTTTCCACGCAGGTCTCAAGCGAGATCTCGTCATACAGATCATTTTCAAACAGTTCGCTGTATTCTTTGTAAACCGAAAGGGAGAGGTCTTCAAGGACGGTGTTTTCGGCAATGCATTTTGCCACAAGCGAGCCTGCGATCTTGTATGCCGCGCGGAAGGGCATACCCTTTTTCACAAGATAATCGGCAAGGTCGGTGGCGTTGATAAAGCCTTTTTGCGCGGCTTTTTTCATGTTCGACTTAATCGAAGTCATGGTGGCGATCATGGGGGTCATGACCGAAAGGCAAAGCTTGACCGTATCAAGCGCATCGAAGATGGCTTCTTTGTCTTCCTGCATATCTTTGTTGTAGGCAAGCGGCAGACCTTTCAGTGTGGTGAGAAGTGCCATGAGATCGCCGTACACTCTGCCTGTTTTGCCGCGGATCAGCTCTGCCATGTCGGGATTCTTCTTCTGCGGCATGATTGAAGAGCCTGTGGTGTAGGCATCCGACAGTTCAACAAACTTAAATTCCCAGCTTGCCCAGAGGATGAGCTCCTCCGAAAGGCGGGAAAGGTGCATCATCAGAACGGAGAGAGCGCTCAGCAGCTCAAGACAGAAGTCGCGGTCGGAAACACCGTCGAGACTGTTCTGGATGACAGAATCAAAACCAAGCTGCTGTG
>JAFQNZ010000132.1 GCA_017395715.1 Clostridia bacterium
CTAAAATTGCGTGGATGAGCGTGAACATTGTGGGCAACTGTGTGGAAGCGGTGGTGCTTGAGCATAACAACAAGGAGATCTTACCGAAAGACCCCGTGCCCTCGAATATTGTGGCAACAAAAAGCGGTATTGTACGGCGGATCGAAGTGGAATCGGGTGTTGCGATGGTAAAAGAAGGCTCGGTGGTAAATGAAGGACAGCTTTTGATCTCAGGGGTGAATCAGCTTCGCGATGAAAGCTATATCTATCAGCCGGCAAAGGGAAAAGTGTTTGTGGAAACGATTGGCGAGATCACGGCGGAACAGTCGCTTCTTTTTTAAAAGAAGGTTGATTCGGGGGAGGTTTTTAGGGAGAAAAGCTATATTTTTTTTACAAAATCCAAAAAATTTACAGAAGACTATGGTAATTTGCCCCCAACTTGTGATAGAATAGAGACAAAGGAGAGGGTTATGCTGTTTGGCAAGATCCCGCTCCCGATTTGGATCGTGCGCGAAGAATACCGCCCCTTTACTTTAGAAGAGGTGACGCTTTCGGAAACAGAAGCCAAAGCCAAGGCGCTTGCCAAGGCGTGGTTACAGCTTACGAAAGGGGAGCTTGTTTCGGCAGAAGAGACTTATTCCTTTGAGGGCGGTGTCGCCAAGGTGACGCTTCGCTACCGCATGATCGAAGATGTGGCAAAAAATCTTCCTTTGTTTGAAGGAACGTGAGCCATAAGAAAGGCTGGATCAAGTATGGTCGAAAAAACATTTCTGGCAGATAACGCCGATCAGGCGATGATGATCTTTGGCGCGTATGACGCCAACATTTCGCTGATCGAAGACCGTTTCGGTGTTCGCATTTTTAACCGCGACGGCGTTGTGGTGGTCTCGGGCGAGGAGGGCGGCGTTTCGCGCGCGCAGGCGACTCTTGAGTATCTGAAAAAGCTTGCCGCACTCGGCGAGGATGTGACGCTCCAAAAAACAGAATATGTGATGAATATGGTTGCCGATGGCGAGCAGGGTGAGCTTGACAGCTTTGAAAAGGGCTGTATCTGCATTACCTCCAAAGGCAAGCCGATCAAAGCCAAAACGGTGGGGCAGAAGAAGTATGTTGACAAGATCACCTCGAACACGGTGGTGTTCGGCGTTGGCCCTGCCGGTACGGGTAAGACCTTTCTTGCCGTTGCCATGGCTGTTGCCGCTCTGCGTCGGCGCGAGGTGGCAAGGATCATTCTCACGCGCCCCGCGGTGGAAGCGGGTGAGCGTCTTGGTTATCTGCCGGGAGATCTGCAGAGCAAGATCGATCCTTATCTGCGCCCTTTGTACGACGCGCTGTTTGAAATGATGGGACCTGAGGGCTATGCGAGGAATGTGGAAAAGGGTATCATTGAAATTGCGCCGCTTGCCTATATGCGCGGCAGGACTCTCGATGATAGCTTTATCATCCTTGACGAGGCACAAAACACCACGCCTGAGCAGATGAAGATGTTCTTGACCCGTCTCGGTGTCAGCTCCAAAGCGGTGGTGACCGGCGATATTACGCAGACAGACCTGCCGCACGGCGTAGAAAGCGGTCTTGTGCAGGCCTTAAAGATCCTGGAAGGGGTGGAGGAGATTGCCATTCACCGCTTCACCGAAAAAGACGTGGTGCGCCACAGACTTGTGCAAAGAATCATTTTGGCGTATGAAAAGCACCAAAAGGACAGAAGCGAAAGGGAAAAGCACTATGCGAAAAAGACCTTTCGCCGCAAAAACGAAGGAGGCAGACCGCAATGAGACACACCATTGACATCACCAACGATCAGGATAAGCTGCCTTTTCCCATGGAATACCGCACCTTGATCCGCCGTGCGGTGAAGACGGCGCTGAAAAGCGAGGGCTTTGACCGCCCCGCCGAGGTTTCGGTGACGATCGTGGACAATGAAGCAATCCACGCCATTAACTTAGAGCACCGCGGCATTGACCGCCCGACCGATGTTTTGTCTTTTCCGATGTTCGATGAGGATTTTGACGACGGCGAGGCGTGTGTGCTTGGCGACATTGTGATCTCACTCGAAAAAGCCAAAGAGCAGGCGGAAAGCTACGGGCACTCACTTGAGCGCGAGATTGCCTTTTTGACCGTGCATTCGGTATTGCATCTTTTGGGCTACGATCACGAAGAGGGCAAAGCCGAAGAGAGCGAGATGTTTGAAAAACAGGAAACAATTCTTGAAGCTATGGGCTTGACAAGAGAATAATAAAATATAAGAAAGGTCGCTGAAAAAGCGAGATTACGAGCATGAAAAAAACAGGATTCATTGCCATTGTGGGCAGAGCCAATGTAGGCAAGTCCACACTCTTAAACGCCATGCTGGGCGAAAAGGTTTCGATCGTTTCGAAGAAACCGCAGACAACAAGAAACCGCATTATGGGTATTTTAACACAGGGAGACAATCAGTTTGTTTTTGTAGATACCCCCGGTATGCACAAGCCGAAGACCACACTCGGCACATATATGGTCAAAGCCATCAACGGCGCGGTTGCCGATGTGGATGCCGCCATTCTGGTGGCAGACGCATCCTACCTGCCGGGCGATATTGAAAAGAAGCTGATCGAAAAGCTCCGCGCACTTGATCTTCCGATTCTTTTGGTACTCAATAAGACCGACCTTGCATCCCCTGCACAGATTGCCGAAACCATCACCGCGTATGCCGCCCTTGGCGAATACGCATCGGTGATCCCGCTGTGTGCCATGAAGAACGATGGCGTTGGCATTGTGCTTGCCGAGGCAGAAAAACTCCTGCCCGAGGGCGACTTCATTTTTGACGAAGATGCGCTCACCGACCAGCCCGAAAGACAGATTGCTTCCGAAGTGATCCGTGAAAAGATCCTTCGCACCACCGATGATGAGATTCCGCACGGCTGCGCTGTGGTCATTGAAGAATTTAAGGAATCGAGAGACATGGTGAAGATCCGCGCCGAGATCTATTGCGAAAGAGAATCGCACAAGCGCATTTTGATCGGCAAGGGCGGCGCTACGCTCAAAACGATCGGCAGTTATGCGCGCGAGGACCTTGAAAAGTTCTTTGGCGTGAAGATCTACCTTGACCTTTGGGTGAGAGTGAAAGAAAATTGGCGCGACAAGCCCTCGGCTGTGTACGATTTCGGTTACAAGCCGCAGGATAACGACTAAAGGAAAATCACAAGCGGGAGGCGGGGCCATGGCAAAAAAAGAAATCACCACCAAGGGCATTGTCATCCGCGAGGTGATGATGGGGGAAGCGGACAAGCTGTTAACTGTGCTAACCCCCGAACTTGGCAAGATCACGGTGCGCTGCCGCGGTGTCAGAACCTTAAAAAGCCACCGCTTTGCGGCGGCACAGCTGTATATCTATTCGGACATGATCCTTTCCGAAAAGGACGGGCTGTATTCGCTTTCCGAGGCTGAGCCGATCGAAAGCTTTTTCGATATCCGCTTGCGCCTTGAGGCGATTGCTTGCTGTGAGTATTTTGCTGACCTTGTGAACACCGTCACCGTGGAGGGCGAGGGGGATGCCGAGATCATGCGGCTGTTTCTCAACTCCCTTTACGCGCTTGCCTACCGCCGTGAGCTTTCGGTACGTCTTGTGAAAGCGGTGTTTGAAGCAAGGCTTTCGGTGCTGCTCGGCTTTATGCCTGACCTGACTGCTTGCGCCTCTTGCCAAAAAGAGGAGGCTGCCTTTGTGGACGTTGCGGGTGGGGAAGTGCTTTGCCGCGATTGCGCGCTTTCGTCAAGCGGCAGTTTTGACGGCAGAGAACGGTTGCTTTTGCCTGTGAACGGCGCTGTTGTTTCGCTCTTTTCCTATGTTGCTACCTGTGAAGCCAAGCGCATTTTTGCTTTCAGCGCCGAGGATGATAGCCTCGAGATGTTTTATCGTCTTACCGAGCGTTATTTACTCTATTACATTGACAAAAAGCCGGACACACTCACGTTTCTACTTTCTGTTTTATAAGTGAATTATGAATGATTTTAACAAAGCTTTAACCACACTTGAATTTTATAAAATTACCGAAATGCTGGCAAGCCTTGCGCCTACCAAGGGCGCAAAGGCTTTGGCTGCCACCCTCGTGCCGTCGGCTGATATTGTGGAAGTCAGGAAGCGTCTTCGCGAAACAACAGATGCCAAGAATATGTCGGCATCCAACGGCTCGCCCTCGTTTGGCGGCGTGGTGGATGTAACACCCTCGACTGAACGTGCTATGAAGGGCGCGATGCTGACCACAAGAGAGCTGCTTGACGTTGCCGATCTGTTGCACGTCACCTCGCGTCTTGTTGCCTATGCGGGCGAAAAGAGCGAAACGGCAGGCTCGCTCGGCGTGATCTTCTCCCGTCTTGTGCCGAACAGCCGCGTGGAGAGCGCAATCAAGCGCGCCATTGTTTCGGAGGACATGATTGCCGACGATGCTTCCCCGAAGCTGTACGAGATCCGCCGTTCGATTAAAATTGCCAACAACAAGGTGCGCGAGATCTTGCAAAAGTACATCACGGGGGATGCCTATTCCAAGATCTTGCAGGACAACATCGTCACCATGCGTAACGGACGTTACGTGATCCCCGTGAAAGCCGAGCACAAGGGCGAAATCAAGGGCTTGGTGCATGATACATCCTCCTCGGGTGCAACCATCTTTATTGAACCGATCGCGGTCGTAGAGCAGAATAATGCCCTCAAGGAGCTTGAACTTGCCGAGGGCAAAGAGATTGAGCGCATTCTCTATGAGCTTTCGGACGAGGTTGCCGAGATTTCCGAAATTCTGACCTTTAACTATCTGAATATCACCGACCTTGCCTTTGCCTTTGCCAAGGCAGAGCTTTCCTGGGCACTCAAGGGTATTTGCCCGAATGTCACCGAGGATGGGGAAACCAATCTCATCGGCGCGCGCCATCCGCTTCTGAATAAGAACAAAGTGGTGCCGATCGATATTCGCATTGGCGGTGACTTTGATTCGCTCATCATCACAGGCCCGAACACGGGCGGTAAGACGGTGACCTTGAAAACGCTCGGTCTTCTGACCTTGATGGCGCAGGCAGGCCTTCACATTCCTTGCCGTGACGGCTCGTCGGTGCGTGTGTTTGAATCGGTACACGCCGACATTGGTGACGAGCAGTCGATCGAGCAGTCGCTTTCCACCTTCTCGGCGCACATGACGAATATCGTGCGTATTCTCGACACAGCCGACGACAAGAGCCTTGTGCTGTTTGACGAGCTTGGCGCGGGTACAGACCCCGTAGAGGGCGCGGCACTTGCGGTGGCGATCATTGAAAAGATCCGCTCCTACGGCGCTGTTTCGGCGGCGACCACGCACTATGCCGAAATGAAGGTGTACGCCCTTGAAACCGAGGGTGTTTGCAACGCGGCGTGTGAATTTGATATCAATACGTTAGCACCGACCTATCGCCTCATCATCGGCGCGCCGGGTAAATCGAACGCGTTTGCGATTTCCAAACGTCTCGGTCTTTCCGAGCTTGTCATCAAGCGCGCAAAGGCACTGATCGACGGTGAAAACAAGCGTTTTGACAATGTGCTTGCAAAACTCGAAGAATCTCGTCAGGCGGTGGAGCGTGATCGCAAAGAGATTGAAGAGATCAAGCGCGAGTATGCCTCAAAGCTTGAAAACGCCGAAAGGGAAGCGGCGGAAAAGCTTGCTAAAGCGGAATCGGCACTCAAAGTGGCACAGGACAAAGCGACAAGCCTTTTGGAATCGGCGCGTGCCACAAGCGATTACGTGCTTGCCGAGCTTGACAAGGCAAAGCGAGCAAGAGATACCGCGGGATACGCACAAGAACTCGAATCGGCGCGCGCGAACATCCGCCGCAGTATGAAAGAAACCGACGATCTTGTGAATCCTGTGCAGGACAAAAAAGATAAGAATTACGTGTTGCCCCGTCCGCTTCGCAAGGGGGATGAGGTCATCATCATGACGGTGGACAGACGCGGTACACTTCTTTCCGACCCCGATGCGAAGGGTAACGTGAGCGTGAAGACGGGTCTAATCACCACCAAGACCAACATCAAGAATCTGAAGCTGTGCGAGGACTCCGAGACGGTGGCAAAGAAAAATGCCGCCAAAAACGAGCGCCGTATGCAGTCGGTGGTGCAGAATTTCAAGACCGAGATTGATCTGCGCGGTATGAATGGCGAAGAGGGTTGGACAGCGGTTGACCGTTATCTTGACAACGCCATTTTAGCAGGTATGCACACCGTGCGCTTGATTCACGGCAAGGGCACAGGCGCGCTCAAGCGCCATCTGTGGGAAGCGCTCCGCATAGACGGACGCGTTGCCTCCTATCGCATCGGTCAGTGGGGCGAAGGCGATGGCGGCGTTACGGTCGTGGAATTGAAGTGAATACGGACAAAGAAAAGGAGTTTCGCCTATTGGGCGGAACTCCTTTGGGTTTTTACCTGCCCGTGTCATCCTGAGCGACGCGAAGCAGAGTCGAACTTTTGCAACTTGTTGCAAAAGCGCGAGGGCTATCACTGAAAGTGAGGGCACGAAGCGGGATCTCGGGCAATCAATACGCTTAATATCGTAGATCCCCAAAATGCTTAGGCATTTTGGCTTTTCAAAATCAGCAATTTGTTGCAGATTTTGAAAAGTTCGACTACGAAAATATCCCACA
>JAFQNZ010000133.1 GCA_017395715.1 Clostridia bacterium
CAGTTCGATAATCTCGTGTGTATAGGCAGAGAGGTTCCTGTTTCTTCAAGCGACACCACAGGGTACATTGACAATCTTTACATTTCATCTGAGGGACGCCTCGTCGTGGTCGAAACGAAACTGTACCGTAATCAAGAGCAACGACGCAATGTCATTTCTCAAGTCCTCGACTACGCCAAAGAACTCACTAAATGGGACTGTGAGAAACTCGATCAAGTCTGCGGTGATTACTATTACAAGCGCGACGGTCAGTCCTTCCGCATCATTGATCTGTTGGCTCGATGCGGATACGCCACCTTTGACGATGAGGGCAGGGTGACAGACAAAATCAACCGAGCTCTATCCAAAGCCGATTTTCTCCTCATGGTCGTGGGCGATGGCATCCGTACCAACGTCGAGCAGATCGCCGACTTTCTGAACGAAAACGCATCCCTCGCATTTCATCTCGCTCTTGCCGAAATCGAGGTCTACCAGCATGGAGATGGTCCTACCCTCATATCCGGGCTGATCTCGAAAACAAACGTGATCGAGCGAAAGATCTACAGCATGGCGAAGCCGAGCGAATCGCCCGACAACTCCGATTCAGCTCCGCCATCCAAGCCCACGGTCTTGTCAAGGAAAGATTTCATATCAAAGTTCGCTGATCTCGGCGGCTACGACCCCGATGAGATCACTGAGTTCGTGCTCGAGATGGAGAGCGTGAACGGCATAACTATCCGAGTAACAACAACCGAACTACAATTCCGTTTCACACTGGAAGATGGCTCGTCGTATTCGTTGATGTCATTCTCCATCTTCTGCGACCATGCTGATCTCTACATCATGCCGAAATGGTTGAACTCCTTTCTCGAGAAACACGGACATTTCCCGGTCGAGTCTGAAGACTTCCTTGATTTCTTCAAGCCTTTCGTTGACAAGAACAGATGCAAGCTGCCGCCTTACGAACACACAGGAAGCTACTTCGCCGTCGTTCCCGAAGTGCTCTCGCATCAATCAGATTTCTCTCGCGCATTGAACGACTTCGTACAACAGCTATCATAATCTGTACACCATCGTACAGCGGCGATTCTCGCCGAGACACAACCCTTTCTGCGGCATCCCGCACTTTTGATGCGGACAATCCGCATGAATGTCTGCGGACAGTCCATAGGACAATCCAAAAAGGAGGGATACCATGCCGCAACAACAGCCAAACACTCTGTCGGATAGGCTTCAGAAACAAAAGGTCGCAATCTACATCCGCGTGTCAACGCATTGGCAGGTTGACAAAGATTCACTGCAAGTCCAAAAGAGAGAGCTATCTGCATACGCCGAGATGGTTCTCGGCATCAACGACTACGTCGTATTCGAGGATCCGGGCTATTCCGCGAAGAACACCGACCGCCCCGACTACCAACGGATGATGGACCGACTTCGCACGGGCGAATTCTCCCACCTCCTCGTTTGGAAGATCGACCGTATCAGCCGCAACCTTCTCGACTTCGCTCAGATGTACAGCGAGCTGAAGCAGCTCGGCATCACCTTCGTCTCCAAGAACGAGCAGTTCGACACCAGCTCCGCCATTGGCGAAGCCATGCTGAAGATCATCCTTGTCTTCGCCGAGCTCGAGCGCAACATGACGTCTGAGCGCGTCACTGCTGTCATGCTGTCGAGAGCGAACAACGGACAGTGGAACGGCGGAAGGGTCCCATACGGCTATGCCTACGATAAGGAAACCAAAGAGTTTGCTCCGCATCCCGAAGAAGTCAAGGTAATCAAGACGATCTTCAACAAATACGAACAGACACAGTCTGTACTCCACGTCTCTCGATACCTCAACGATGCAGGTCTTACGACCCGTGCAGGAAAGCCGTGGTCCGCCACTGGCGTCCACAAAATACTCACGAATATATTTTATGTCGGCTCGTATTTGTACAACGTACACTCCGATGGCAAGGCTCAAGAGAGGAAAAATCAATCTGAGTGGATCACTATTGAAGAACACCATGAGCCCATCATTTCTCAAGAACAGTTCGACCGCATCCAATTCTTGCTCAAGCGGAACAAACGCGGCGGCATGGAAAAGGGGGAAGTACACATTCGGAAAAACATTCACATCTTTGCAGGCATCCTTCGGTGTGGCGGCTGCGGCTCAAACATGAGCGCAACGCTCGACAGGAAACGTGCTGACGGATGGCGGCCTTCGATCTACGCCTGCGCCAAGCGACGCAATGACAATTCCTCGTGCAAAAACAAGTACATCTCCGATGTCACTCTCGGCCCGTTCGTCTTCAACTACATTGCAAATATCATCAAGGCTCATAAGACGCACAGCAAAACCACTACCTCAGACACTCTGCAACGTAAGCTGCTTCGAGGCACGATGTTCGGCGATGTCGAATCCGTCTCCCGAGACGGGCTGGAGCAGCTCGGCGCATTGTTCTTGGATGGTTCGACTGGGCTCGAGTACAAACCCGCATCCGTCTATAACTCCGGCGGCGCAGTTGCCGATGAACGACGGATCCTCGAAGAACGGAAGCGCAAATACGAAACCGCGCTCAACCGTCTGAAATCCCTCTACTTTTTCGGCGACTCCGAG
>JAFQNZ010000134.1 GCA_017395715.1 Clostridia bacterium
GCGGAAACCACAGTGTGGCAGAGCGCATTGCCGCCGAGGGTGGCGCTAAAACGGCGCTCCTTCATTCTTGTCACAAGGTAACGCCTGAGGAAATGCAAAACGGAACGACCTATCTTTCCTTGATGCAGCAAAATTATACCGCCATTCGGACTTCTCTCGGACTTGCCGGTTAGTCCTTTTTGGCTTTTTCGGCGCGGATGGCGTTACGCCGTTCGCGGAAGAATAAGAGAAGCGCGTGTGCCACAAGGTCACGCGTTTCTTTTTTGAGCGTGAACAGCGTGGCTGTGGCTTTGTATGCCGATTTGATCTTCTCTTCGCCGATCTCGCTTAAGGTTTCAGCCCCCGACGAGGTCAGCAGGTGATAGAGGGTATCGATAAAGTGCTTCTGCTCTTTTTCGCCGAGTTTTTCAGTCCAGGCTTTGACGGCATTTTCAAGCTTGCGGCTTTCTTCCGAGCGGGCAGGGAGACGCACGAAAGCGTTTCCTCTGACACGCCAAGTGAAAGCGTCGTGCTGCAACAAAAGCCCCTTGCCCGAGCTTTCGATCACCTCGGCATTTTCGCCGTGTTCGAGCATCGCACCCACCACCGAGAGGTAAGGGGTCGTCCAGTGGAGCTTGTCCTTCATTGCCAAAAAGGCTTCGTTTTCGCTTTGGTCGCGGCGGAAGCCGGGACCGTCGTTGTTATAGATCTTCAAAATGCGGCATCTGTCGGACGGGTCGATTTTGAGTGCGGCATACATCGCAAGATTGCCGCCTTTGGAGTGACCGCCGACATACATATTTTCGCTCCGCTTTTGAAGAACCGCGTTTAAGTACGCGACGGCGGCTTTGTGCGCGGGGATTTCGTCTTTGACAGCAAGAGAAAGGCTTTCTTTCCAAGCTACGATATGGTCGTCTGTGCCGCGGAAGGCAACATACAAATCTTTTGTGGGCAGCTCGTAGGTAATGGCGGCAAACTGCATGGCAGGGCGTTTTTTGATGATGTTTACGGGAAAGGAAAGCTTGATCTCTGAAAACCGCTTGGTTTGGGCGGTAAGGATCAGAAAATCATCAAAGGCAGGTGTCATCATAAGCCCGAGTTTATGCGTGCCGCGCGGATACAGCTTCAGGTAGCGTCTTGCCGCATTTTCAAGCGTGACGGTCTCGCCCTTGGCGATGACATCGCCGAAATCAAAATAACAAAGTTCGGCAAGGATGAGGTTGTCCACCTCGTTAAAGGGGTCTTGCGAAAAAGAAAGATCTCCCCGCCAAACGAGATAATCGAGTAATGTTGTCATGGCTGTGTGCTCCTTTCGCGTTGCTATCTTTATTATACACGATTTTGAATTGTTTTTCAAGAGAAAAATCCTCCGCATATTCAGCGGAGGATTTTATTGTTTGGCAAGGGCAAAAACGCAGTCATAACACCTCGTGCGGCGAGCAGGATAAAGCAGAAGTCGCGGGCAAAAGAGGGCTTTTTATCAAGATACAGTTTTCTGAGTTTGCGGTAACAAAAGGGGTGTGGCTTTTCCCAAAAGCTTTTCGGCAGGTGGCAAAGCCGTTTTTCAAAATAGCGGTGGAAGGCGTTTTCGTAGGCATTGTGCGCTTCAAAATCGCCTGAAAACTCAAGATTATGCGCAAAGGTAAAAGCATCGGCAAGATAGTGGAGCAAAACGCCCAGCCTGAAAGCATACAGCGGGGTGATCTCGGTGTGACGGAGGGCAAGTTTTTTCACCATGCGGTTGATGCGTTTATCAAGATAAGGATGATTATGTCCGTGAAGATGCGGAAGCTTTTCGCGCGCTGTTAGGTCGATGTGCGAAAACAGATTGACATCCGGTGCCACACAGCCGACGAGAAAAGCGCGGCGCAGAGTGTCATCGGGCGGTA
>JAFQNZ010000135.1 GCA_017395715.1 Clostridia bacterium
CCGCCGTGACGGGTATTTGGAAGTGGGCGACTATCTTGTAACCTGGGCGTTTGGGCATCTCTTTTCTCTTGCCGATGTGGAGGACTATCCCGAATACGCGCCGCAGGGCTTTGCTGAAGACCAAGCCAAGAAAAAGAAAGCGAAGTGGACGCTTGAAAAGCTGCCCTGTTTTCCTGTGCAGTTTAAGTACGTACTGCGTGAAGATGCCAGCGGCGGTGTCTCCAAGCAGTTTGGCATTATCCGTTCGCTTTGTCGCCGCGAAGACGTGGACACGGTGATCAACGCAGGGGATGCCGACCGCGAGGGTGAGATCATTGTGCGCCTGTGCATGATCAAGGCAGGCTGCCCCGGCAAAGCCTTGAAGCGTCTTTGGTTACCTGACCAGACGGCGGAAACGGTCAATGCCGCGCTCAATGACTTAAAAGATGAGGTGGAATACGACAACCTTGCCAACGAGGGCTTTGCGCGCACCTATATTGACTGGCTGTACGGCATCAATCTGACCCGCTATGCCTCGATCAAAAGCGGAAAGCTTTTGCGCGTGGGGCGCGTGGTTGTGCCGATCGTGAAGGCGATTTACGAAAGAGACTTGGAAATTGAAAACTTTGTGCCGAAGGAATACTACGCTCTTGTGAGCTGTGAAAAGACTGGCGGCGAGGAAGTGGAGCTTGTTTCCAAAAAGCAGTTTGATTACGACAGGCTGTGTGATGCCGAAGCGTTATGCGAAAAATACAACGCTGCCGACGCGGTTGTGACCGATGTCAAAAAGAAAAAGGACAAGCTTTCGGCGGGTAAATTATATTCGCTTTCGAAGCTGCAGAGCTTTCTCGGTAAGAAATACAAAATGTCGATGAGTGAATCGCTGGAGATCGTGCAGAAGCTGTACGAGCAAGGGTATCTGACCTATCCGAGAACCAACTCGGAGTATCTGGCGACAGCCGAAAAAGACAAGATCGCGAAGATCATAGCGAACTGCAAGACTCTCGGTTATCCCGTGGTTTTGAAAACCGGGAAAAATATTTTTGACGATGCGAAGATCGAATCGCACTCGGCGATCACGCCAACCTACAAGATTCCCGAAAAAGGGAAGCTTTCCGAAAAGGAATATCAGGTGTACTCCTCTGTTTTTCGCCGTTTCATTGCGGTCTTTTGCGAAAAGGACTGTGTGGTGCAGAAGACTGAGATCAAAATTGCCGTGGGCGATTACGAGACTTTCACGCTCAAGGGCATGATCATGCTTGAGCCGGGTTGGACGGCGTATGATGATTATGCGGGCAAGGACAAGATTCTGCCCTCTCTCAACAAGGGCGATCTTGTGAACCATATCTTCAAGCCGACTGTGAAGAAGACGGCTCCGCCGAAGCATTACACGATCGAGACTTTGAACAACTATCTGAAAAATCCCTTCCGTGAAGACAAGGCTGCGGCTTCAGAAGAAGACGATGCCGAAGAATACCGCGCAGTGTTTGAAGGTCTTGAGCTTGGCACCGAAGCCACGCGCACAGGCATCATTGATAACGCGAGAAAATCGGGGTATATTCTTCTTAAAAACAATGTCTATACCATTCTGCCCGACGGAAGATACTTGATCGAAACGCTTGCCAAACTGAAAATTTCGATGGACAAATACAAAACGGCCGAGCTTGGAAAGGCCTTGAAGAAGGTGTATCGCGGCGAGATGCAGGTGAGTGAGAGCGTGACGCTTGCCCAAAAGGAGATTGCCGAGGTGTTTGCAAACCGCGGCATTCGGTTGGCGCGTGAATTCAAAGCGCCCGAGAAAAAGGATTTTGTGGGCGGCTCGGTGGGTGTTTGTCCGCTTTGCGGGGGTGAAGTGAAAGCGACCAAATTCGGCTGGGCGTGCGGCGGCAAGGATTGCTCGTTTGTTTTATACCGCGCCATTTGCCGACATGAGCTGACCGAAGAGGAGCTTGCGGCACTTCTTGCCGGCGAGGTGACAGCGTATGCTGAGGATTTTGTATCGAAAAGCGGAAAATTCTTTACAGCAAGGCTTCGCTTAGACAATGGCAAAATCGTATTTGAGTTTCCGCCGAGAGTGCGTGAAAAATGAATTTTTCACGCGGGTTTTGTGGCTTTCGTTGTCTTACAACAACGATTTTGCTGTGCAAAACCAGCCCCAATTCCCCAAAAACAAATGAAAGCTATGGTGATTATTTATGTTATTTCAGAATATGCGCGCCAAAAAAGAGCTTGACGGTATCATTCACGAGATTGACGTGAATCTTGCCAACAACTACAAAAGCGTGGCGCACGAGAACAGAAAAAAGCTGATGGAGCGTACAGAAACGCTGTACCGCGAAGGCAAACTCAAAGAGAAAGATTATTTTGAATACCGAAAACGCTATGAAACTTACACGCAGGTGATGAAGGACTATCACCACTAAATGGGAGGATATATGATTCGCAATATTTTGTTTGATCTTGACGGTACGATCATTGATTCCAAAGAAGGCATTTTGCATTCGGTCTGTTATGCCCTTGACAAAATGGGACGCGATGTTCCGGATGAAAAGGAGCTTTTGTGCTTCATCGGGCCTCCGCTTTCGGTTTCATTTGCTACGTTTTGCGGTATGAATGCAGAGGAAACCGAGAGGGCAGTTGCTTTTTACCGTGAAAACTACGCCCCTCGCGGTGTGTATGAGTTTTCGGTCTATCCCGGTGTGGAGACGATGCTGAAAAAGCTGTCTTCCGGCGGCAGGCGCCTATATCTTGCCACCTCAAAGCCTGAGGTGTTTGCCAAAAAGATTTTAGAGAAGGCAGGACTTGATTCCTACTTTACCGCGGTGTGCGGCAGTTTGATCCCCTCAGGGCGCGACAAGAAAGAGGACGTGATCTCTTATCTTGTGGAAAACGAGGGTCTTTCGCTTGACGAGACCGTCATGGTAGGCGACCGTTCCTACGATGCGGAGGGCGCGCACGCGGTGGGGCTTGTTGCCATCGGCGTTTCCTACGGCTACGGCTCGGTGAAGGAACTCAACCGCGCGGGCTTTGAGGCAATTGCATCCTCTCCCAAGGAGCTTGCCTCGATCATTCAAAGAGTATAAACCAAAAAACTGTTGCTTTCGCAACAGTTTCAGACTAAAGGCAAAGTCACTGTAAAAAGTGGCTTTGTTTTTATTGCTCGAAATAGAGTTATCTGCTGTTCAAAATGTAGCACCTCATCCGTCGCCTTTGGCGCCACCTTCCCCATCCAAGGGGAAGGCTTGGTTCGTGCGATTATACTAACAATTAAGTAAAAATCAAACTTGTTTTTATGAAAAAACAGCCCAAAAGAGCCTTCCCCTTGGATGGGGAAGGTGGCACGCGCAGGGTTACCGAAGCGTGACGGATGAGGTGTCATAACCGCAAAAGTAACTCCTCATCCACCGCTAACGCGG
>JAFQNZ010000136.1 GCA_017395715.1 Clostridia bacterium
TCTTGCCGATCCATTCTTCCCAAGGAAGTCGCTTTGTGCCTTCAAACAAGGCTTCAAAGCTGTCGGCGTGAAATTCGCCAAGCATCACAAAAAGACGCTCGGCACAGCGAAGCCACAAATTACACCGCGCGGCGGCTTCAATGCCGCCCTTAAAGATCACGCGCCCGTCAATTGTCTGTATTCTTTTGTAGCCGAGCGCATCGATCTCTTCTCCGAGAGAATGCTCAAGCCCGAATAAACAAGTTGCCACATAGGTATATTCCATATATTCAAGTCCGTTTCTTTTGGTTTCTCTTTATTTTACAACGCTTTTGCCATTTTGTCAAGAAAAGAAGCGCAGCCATGAGAAAAATCTCACAGCCGCGCCGGTTTGGAAAGATTTATATTTATTTGGTAGGGGTCGGCGTCCTCGACGACCCAGAAAAACAAACAAATACAGAAAAATAAATTTGACGGTTCTCGGGTCGTCGAGGGCGCCGACCCCTACCGAAAGACACCGAAATCTAACCGCCACCCCTCAATCACTCGTTGTGGGCGTCTTCAGCTCTTCTCCGCGGAAGCCGTACACAAAGCCGTTCATTGCCGCCGAAGAAATATCGCCGCCGATCACTCTGCCGCGATAGATCAACAGATTGGCGTACACCGTGCCCTCGCTTTTGTGGTTTGTCAGCTTGTAACGGTAATGCTTCACGCCTTTTCGTTTATACTTTGCAAGATCAAGCCCCTGCGTTTTCTGCAGGTTGTTATATTCCGAAAACACGCTGTCAAAGTCAGCCGGTATCGTCACATCTTCTTCCAAAATCGGCTCCTTCTCCACCGTCCAGCCGAAACGAGAAAGAAAATTCACACGGTCTTCGTTTGTTTTAATACCGCTGTATTCCACCTCCTGCCCCGTGGGGAGAGAAGCGCTGTCATACGACGGCACAAAGATCACAAGCAGCACCAAAACCAAAAGAGACAGCGATAACGCGCCAAAGAATTTTAAGGTCGAACCCTTTACCGAATAAATAAACATAGTCACTCCTTTTTGGCGTTTGCTTCTCTCGCAACGCCTATCGCTACACTCTATGCCCCAACCTTTCATTTTATGTACCCATAGCCAAAACGCCACTTGACTTTGCCGCACTTTTGTATTACAATATCAACATAAGGCAAAAAACACAACAATTTAAGGAGACTTGACCATGAAAAAAGCGCTCTTGCTTACCGTTTTCCTGCTGGTTCTTGCGCTTCTTGCCGCCTGCGGCGGTGAGAGTGTAACCACAACCGAAAACACGCAAACCACCACACCGAATCAAACCGTTATCACAACAGCACCCGTAACCACACCCAAAGCACCTATTACCACAACTTCAGTCACCACCACCGAAGCACCGAACACCACCACGCCCGAAACCACACAGGATCTTACCGAAATTCTTGAGTTCAGCTATGTTCCCGAAGAAAGAGGCTACTATGTGGTTGGCTTTGGTCATTGGGAAGGCGAAGAGATCACCATTCCGAGCGAATATGACGGCAAGCCGGTCGTCGGCCTTGGCGACTTTTCCTTCCAATATTGCTTTGACCTTAAAAAGATCACCCTGCCCGATAGCGTGAAGAGCATCGGCGAGGGTTGCTTCTGGGGATGCGAACTCTTAGAAAGCGTGACCTTCGGCAAGAATTTCAAGAGCATCGGCGAAGCGGCGTTCTACGAATGCATCGCCCTCTACGATATTGAAATTCCCGAAACTGTCACCAACATCAGCATGGTTGCTTTTAATGGCTGTAAAGCACTTGAAAGCATCACCGTTCCCGACGGCATCACCGAAATCGGCATGCTCACCTTTGCCGAATGCGAAAACCTGACGGAAGTTGTCCTGCCCGACACCATCGAAGCCATCGGCGACCACGCTTTTTACGGATGCGTCAACCTTTCCGAATTTACCATTCCAAGCAAAGTAAGCTACATCGGCGGCTACGCTTTTTGCGATTGTAATAGCCTTGAAAGCATTACCGTTCCCGCTGCCACCACCGAAATCGGCAACTACGCCTTCTCGGATTGCAACGCTTTGAAGAACTTCACCGTTGCCGACGGCAACACCATGTACAGCAGCGAAAACGGCGCACTCTACAACAAGGATAAAACCACCCTCTACGCTGTGTTCAAAGGTCTTGCCCAATTTAAAGTTCCCGAAAGTGTTACCACAATTGAACAGTACGCTTTTTCCACCTGCCCGGATCTTGAAAGCGTCTATATTCCGAGCAGCGTCACCGAAATCGGCTCACGCGCATTCTCGGGCTGCAGAAACTTGAAATCCATTACGGTCGATGAGAATAATTCCACCTATGCAAGCATCAATGGTGCGCTTTATAATAAGAACGCCACCACGCTGATTGCCGTTCCGGGAAGCGTTGAAACCTATACCTTCCCCGAAAGTGTTACCACGGTTGAAGAATACGCTTTCTACTTCTGCCAAAACTTAAAGAGCATCACCATTCCCTCTCACGTAAGAAAGATTGGCTTGTGTGCTTTCTCGCATTGCACAGCCCTCACCGAAATCATGATTCCCGAAACGGTTTCCTCCCTTGGCGAATGGGTATTCTCGGGCTGCACAAATCTGAAAACCGTCTATTCCGAAACGCGCGCTAAACCCGCATCTTGGAATAAAGATTGGGCATACGGCATTGAAGAAAGCGCCGAGATCCTCTTCAAAGAAGCATGGAGTTACGTTGACGGCGTTCCCACAAAGAAATAAATAGCCAAAAGAGTTCCGCATATCATGCGGAACTCTTTTTTCTTTTGGCATTTTGCATTCTGCATTTTACATTCTGCATTCTCCTAAGCCCCCACAGCACCAAAAGATATAGCCCTGCGGCAATTGCCATCAAGAAAAAGAGCGCACCCTTGCCGCCCGACAGCATGAAAACAGATGCAAGATGCCGCACGGGAAACGCCGAGATCGCACCGGCAAGAAGCGGCAGAAACAGACTGTCAAACAACAAATACCGCGGACCAAGTTTTTTGGAAAGACGGCTGACACTCAGCGAAAAATTGATCACCTCGCAAAGAATCAGATTGAGAACATACCCTCGGATCCCCAAAAGCGGCACGGTAAGGAGCGCAAGCACAACGCCGAGCAAGGAATCAAAGAGATTCACGCGCATGGTGTAAAGCTGTTCGTCCATGCCTTTGAGTAAAGCATCCACCGTGGTATCGGCATACATGATCGGCACAAGAGGCGCGAGCAGCATGATATACCCCGCCGCCTCACGACTCGAACAAAACACCTCCCCGATCGGAAAGGCAAGGGTCAGCATCACCGTGGCAACACCCACCCCAAAGACCGAAACAAAGGAAAGGGCCCTTTCCGCGGTCTTTCGCATCTCGTCATTTTTCTCCCCCGCGCGCTGTTCGGCAATTTCCGGAACCAAGAGATTGCAAAACGGACTCAGAAAAGCATAAGGAAAAAGCACGATCGGGAGCGCCATCGCTTCCAGCACCCCGTAGGCGGCAAGCGCATCGGTGTGCGTCATGCCAAAGGCAACAAGTCCGCGCGGGATCAGAAGATGCTCAAGCGTCACAAGCGCCGAGCGAAAATAGGACGAAAACGCCACGGGAAGTCCGATGGCAAGAATGCGGCGGTTTAAGTCGGACGGAATATGACTTCCCTTTGCCCGATTGTGTTTTTTCAGATCAAGGCGGTAAAGAACAAACGAAACCGACAGCGAAAACATATCCGAAACCACACCGCCAAGCACCACGAAAAAGCACATCATTTCAAGATCCGCCGGCGCAAGATAGGTGAAGACCGAAACGGTGAGAAAAATCCTCAAAAACTGCTCGCCTACCTGCGTGGCGGCGCTTTTTGCCACACGGCGCACGGCGGTAAAATAGCCGGCAAGCGCCGAAGAGAGCGAAAGAAAAGGCAAACTCACCGCAAGTGCACGCAAGGAAAGCACCGTGCGGGCATCACCGAGAAGCCCCTCGCCAAGCGGCTGTGCAAAGGTAAATAACAGAAAAAACGCAAGACCGCCAAACGAAAGCGCATAAAAAAGGCAGCGCTTCATCGCCGATTTTGCTTCAAGCGGACGGTTTTTGCCAAGCGCTTCCGACACAAGCCGCGTGGCAAGCAAACTCACTCCGCTCGTGGCAAAAGTCACGGCAAAGGAAAAAAGATTCATGATGAGTGAGAACAAACCCACCCCGTCAGCGCCCAGTTTGTTTTTCAGATAAAGATTGAAGGAAAGCGAAACGCTCCGCATCAAAAGCGCCGTTGCGGTCAATAACAACACATTCTTAAAAAAGTGAAAATTCCTGTTTTCTCTTTTCATCGTCCCTTCCCCCATCAAAAGCTATGAACTTGCACAAAATATATGCAAAAGATGCGCCGTATAGTCTTGCTTTTTCTCTCACTTTGGAGTAAAATAGAAAGGTAATGACAAAAAAGTGGTGTTTGTTTGAAAGATAACTCTTTCAAACGCGTTTTGTGGCTTTCGCCACCACATCGAATCCGTGGCGATTTTGCTTCGCAAAACCAGCCCCAATTCCGCAAGAAAGGAAGCTTTCGCAAGGCGAAAGCTACGGTCACAACCATGAAAATCCGCTTCAATGAAAACGAAGAAGTTGTCAAAATCGTCAAAGAGGGTCTGAAACGCCGTGGCGGCTATTGCCCCTGCCGCATGGAATCGACCGAAGATACCAAATGTATCTGTAAGGAATTTCGCGAGCAGATCGCCGACGAGAATTTTGAAGGCTACTGCCATTGCATGCTTTACTATAAAGAAAAATAAAATGCCGTATCCCGGTAACCGTTACGAGATCCCACCATCGCTTTCGCTCGGTGCTGCTTCGCAGTTCGATTTCAACTGCCCGTGTCATCCTGAGTGAAGCGAAGCGGAATCGAACTTTTGTGCTTGAACAAAAGCGCGAACCGGCAGGTGAAGCGGGATCTCGGGCAGTTTCCACTCAGGATGACACGTAACGGCAAAAGGTTTGCCTTGACAAAGATAAAAAAGCGTGGTAAACTATAAGTTAATGATTATTTTAGATAGAAAACGGAGACTGATCCATGAAAAAAAGAGTTCTCATCGGCATTGCCTGGCCTTATGCCAATAACAATCTGCACGTCGGTCACCTTGCCGCCCTGCTTCCCGGCGATGTTCTCGCCCGCTATTCCCGTCTGAAAGGCTACGAAACCGTCATGGTTTCCGGCTCGGATATGCACGGCACCCCCATCACCGAGCGCGCCAGAAAAGAAGGCGTTTCCCCTGCCGATATCGCAGGCACTTATCACGCCGAGTTTGTTGATAATTTTGAAAAGCTCGCTTTCACTTACGACCTCTACACCAATACCGATACCGATTATCACAAAAAGACCGTACAGGACTTTTTGAGAACCATCGACAAAAACGGTTATCTGTATGAAACCACCGAACCGCAGGACTATTGCGAAGACTGCGGCAAATTCCTCTCCGACCGCGAGATCGAAGGCAAATGCCCTGTCTGCGGCAAGGTCACAAGAGGCGACCAGTGCGAATTCTGCATGGCTTCCTTTGATGCCGATAAAATGACCGACAAGATCTGCCGCATCTGCAAAAAGCCCACCTCCACCCGCACCAATAAGCACTTAATGTTCCGCCTTTCGGCGTTCCAGGATGCCCTCACCGCATTTGCCGCCGAAAACGGCGAAAAGTGGCGCTGGAATGCCAACAACGAAACCAAAAAGTATCTCGATCAAGGTCTGCCCGACAGAGCCGTCACCCGTGACCTCGATTGGGGTGTGGAAGTCCCCCTGCCCGGCTACGACACCAAGCGCGTTTACGTTTGGTTTGAAGCCGTTCTCGGATACCTCACCGCTTGCAAGAAGGTTTGCGAAGACAAAGGCATCTCCTTTGAAGAATTTATGAAGAAGGATTCGGGTCTTTCCGCTTACTACGTACACGGCAAAGACAACATTCCCTTCCACACCGTGATCTTCCCCGCTCTTCAGCTTGCCATCGATCCCGAAATGCAGCTGCCCACCCACATCGTTTCGAGCGAATACGTCAATATGAACGACGAAAAGATGTCGAAATCCAAGGGCAACCTCATTTCGGTGCATGACCTTGCAGCAAACTATCCCGTGGACGCCGTCCGCTTCTACACCATGCTGTATAACCCCGAAAAGCGCGACGTCAACTTCTCGATCCCCGAAATGATCCAGACCTATAATAAATTCCTCTGCGGCGGATTTGGTAACTTTGTCAACCGCAACCTCTCCTTCCTCGTGAAGAAGTATGGCGGCGAAGTGCCTGCCGGTAAAGTGGATGCCGAAGTGCTCAGCCACGTCACCTCGCTTTATGAAACCATCGGCGCGAAGATGGAAAACGGCGAGCTTCGCTCGGCGACCGAGGATATGGTCGATTTCATTCAGTATGCCAATAAGTATTACGATGAAGTAAAGCCTTGGGTTGCCGCCAAGGAAGATGCCGCCCGTTTCGGTGACATCACCGCGACTTGCCTCTTCATGATCGCCAACATGGCAAACCTCTTTGCTCCCGTGATTCCCGTCGGCACCGAAGCGCTCCGCAAGATCCTCCCCGCAACAGACGCCACATGGGGCGTTGTTACCCTGCCCGAAACCTTCACCCTCGGCGAGGTCAGCATCCTTTATACCAAGATCGACGAAAAGTAAAAACAAAAACAAGGAGTTCCGAAATCGGAGCTCCTTTTTCGTTGTCCTTGTTTGGTGAAAAACACTCTTGTTGTACGGGCTTGCCTCTGAATATGATCTTCTATAATCGTTTGACACCTCATCCGTCTTTGCCTACGGCAAATCCACCTTCCCCCACTGGGGAAGGCGTTGGCACAAGCGATCTCTTAAACAAACAAATATAGTTGGAATCACTTGAATAAACCAAAAAGGCGTTCCCATCAGAGCCTTCTCCAGTGGGAGAAGGTGGCACGGCTCGCCGTGACGGATGAGGTGTCATTGAAATCTCACTTTATTCCATATATAGCATCGTAAAAACAACTCGCTCTTGATTCGCATTTTTTCATAACTTCGGGATACAATAAACCAAAAAGGAGTTTTTTCCTTGGTTACCGATGTTATCATTCTCGCGGGCGGCAAAGGCACACGCCTTTCGCCCTTGACCGACAGCTTGCCCAAACCGCTTCTTCCGGTGGGCAACATTCCCACCCTTTCGCACATTCTGCGCTCGCTTGAAAAAGCAGGCATTCGCCGCGCGACGATTACGGTCGGCTACAAAAAAGAAGCCATTCGCGAACGCTACGGCGGCATTTTTCGCACCATACGGCTCGATTATGCTATCGAAGAAACACCGCTCGGCACGGCAGGCGCGGTCAAGGCAGCAGTCCTGCCCGCAGGCTACTCCACCGATCAATATGGCGATCGATTAACCGAAGACGGCGATATCCTCGTGCTGTCGGGAGACGCGCTCTTTGAGGGCGACCTTTCGCGCTTCATCCAGTCACATGAACAAAACGGAGCGGACGTCACCATTGCCGCCAAATATATGGAAAATGTCAGCGAATACGGCGTCATGACGGGAAGCCCTTCGCGCATTGAAAGCTTTGTGGAAAAGCCAAGCCCCGAAAAAACACCCTCACATATTGTCAATATCGGGATGTATCTTCTCTCGCGCCGTCTGCTCTCTGAAATTCCAAACGGCGTTTACGATTTCGGCAAAGACTTCTTCCCCGCACTTCTCAAAAAGGGCTACCGCCTCGCCTACACCCTCTTTGACGATTATTGGTGCGATATCGGCTCGCACCAAAGCTATCTTGCCGCCAACCTCCGCCAAAGCGGCGGCGGGAGCGTGGTCGGCTCGCACTGTTTGATTCCGCAAAGCGCGCATATCGAATCGTCTGTTCTGATGGAGCGCGTCACTCTCGGTGAACACACTTCCATCTCTCACTCGATCGTGGCAAATGGCGTCACTCTAGCTGACGGCGTAACGCTGTTCCACAATATCATCGGTGAAGGCTGTCACATCACCGAAACCCCACCGCCTTATACCATTCTCTCTTGGCA
>JAFQNZ010000137.1 GCA_017395715.1 Clostridia bacterium
CGACCGAGCATGGATCCGGTTATGCTGATAAAAATTCCAATGATTCAGTATCTCTATGGAATCCGAAGCATGAGACAGACAATAAGAGAAATAGAGGTAAATGTTGCCTACAGATGGTTTTTGGGACTTGGAATGCTCGATCCCGTACCGCATTTTACCACTTTCGGAAAAAACTATAGTCGACGCTTTAAAGATACCGACCTTTTCGAACAAATCTTTGAACATATTCTGGCAGAATGCTACAAACATAAACTGGTAGATCCCACGGAAGTCTTTGTAGATGCCACGCACGTCAAGGCGCGGGCAAATAATAAGAAAAAGAGAAAACGCATTGCGAAACAGGAAGCGAAATTTTACGAAGAGAAGCTGAAAGAAGAGATTAACGCAGATCGAGAAGCCCATGGAAAAAAGCCGATCAAAGAAAAAGATGATAACCCCAAAGGTGGTTCTTCCAAAGGTGAAAAAGAAATCAGCGAAAGCACAACCGATCCGGAAAGCGGATGGTTTCATAAGGGAGAACATAAACAAGTTTTCGCTTACGGTGTTGAAACTGCCTGCGATAAGCACGGATGGATTTTAGGATATAGCGTTCATCCGGGTAATCAACATGACAGCGTGACATTTTCCACACTGTACGACAAGATTAAAGATATCGGCATTGACACAATGATCATGGACGCGGGGTACAAGACACCGGCCATCGCGAAACAACTGATCGATGACGGCATAAAACCATTGTTCCCGTACAGACGTCCCATGACCAAGAAGGGCTTTTTTAAAAAACATGAATACGTCTATGATGAATATTATGACTGTTATATCTGCCCAAATGGAGAAACACTGGCATACAGCACAACAAATCGTGATGGTTACAGAGAGTATAAGAGTTGCGGAAAAATCTGTAAAAGCTGTCCCTATTTGTCACAATGTACAGCAAGCCGGAACCATGTAAAAGTCATCACTCGCCATATATGGGAGCCATATATGGAGATGTCGGAAGACATCCGTCATACGCAGGGAATGAAAGAAATATACCAAAAACGGAAACAAACGATTGAGAGGATTTTCGGAACCGCCAAAGAAAATCATGGATTTCGATATACTCAACAATACGGAAAAGCCCGAATGGATATGAAAGCCGGGCTTACTTTCGCATGCATGAATCTAAAAAAATTGGCAAAGATTATGAAGAAAAAGGGATTGATTCCAAGCAGCGGTTCTTTTATTTTTTGCATTCAAAGCTTTTTTATGTCGAAAATCGTTCCAAATAGAAAAGCCGTGCTTAACTCAGTTGTTTAAACACGACTTTGTCTTTGGTCTGAGAAACTCGGCAAAGCCGAGTTTCCACCAGAATTATTAATTATTCATTATTAATCCCTGATTATTCATGCGGAATTGAAATTCCTTATAAACACGGGAAAAACAGACAATATTGCTATCACCAAAAAGATGAATAGAAAAAGACCTCAACTTTTGATAAAATAAAAGTGCTAAAACACCAAAAGAAGGAGGTCTCTTGATGAATAGTATAGCTGCTTTAACGATGAATAGCAATAAGAATAATAAGATAAATTTTGGTGGTGGTAATCTTTCTTCCGATGGCGGACTCTTGTTGGTGAAAGAATTCGCCCATAAGATCGGCTTTGAAGACCTGATCCATCGTTCGTTTAAAACCGATGACACTGCCAAATGGCGCAAGCACACCGATCCTGACAATCTGCTTCAAATGTTTTATCAGAATATGAGTGGATATTTTCGCGACGATCGCGCGGACGATCTATCAGGTGATCCGATGTTGTCCGCGGTGTTGGGCAAAGACAAAACGGCTTCACAACCGACAATGTCCCGATTTATTAATCGAACGAATGAAACAACCTTATTGCAGATGAATGAACTGGCACGCGCAATGCGTAAAGCCTTCTATTCTGTCGAAAAACCGAAAGAATTTCTTTTGGATTTGGATTCAACGCTGTTTCACACCTACGGCGAACAGGAAGGCCAAGGATTTAACTTCCACTATCAAGGATACGGCTATCATCCGCTGCTATGCTTTGACAGTCATACCGGAATGTTGATGAAAGCGACTCTTCGAAACGGCAACGCGCATTCGGGAAAAGACAGCGAAACGTTTATGCGTGACATTTTGGAAGAGCTTAACGCTGATTTTCCCAATACTCCTTGTGTTTTAAGAGCCGACAGCGGTTTCGCCACACCTAAACTTTATGAAGTTCTCGAAGAAATGGACTGTCGCTACGCCATTCGCCAAAAGAATAATAAAAAATTGACTCGATTGGTAGCAGATAAAGCCGAAGCCTTAATTCTTAGAATGACAAAAGGCGCTTATGCATCCGAGGATAACTTCATTTACGGTGAACTGATGTATCAAGCCATTACATGGGATCGTCCCCGGAGAATTGTCTATAAGCTCGAAGGCCTTCCGGATAGTTTTCTTGTCACCTATACTTTTATCGTTACATCAATGGATGATCAATCTCCCGAGGAAGTGATTGACTTTTACCTTAAGCGCGGCAGCATGGAAAACTTCATCAAAGAGTGCAAAAACGGTTTCGGTTTTAAGATGGTCAGCAGTTCAAAGATGATTGTCAATGAGAATCGTCTGCAGATCCACGCTTTGACTTATAATCTATTTAATGCTTTCAGACGACTGGTTTTGACAAAAGATATGCGAAAGCATCAAATCGACACCATCAGAATCAAGCTATTAAAAATCGCCGTCAAAGTCGTTCACCGCTCAAGGCAAACTTATTTTAAGCTTTGCAGCTCCTACGCGTATAAGCGTCAGTTTGTCGAGATATTCGAAAACATTGAACAACTTTGTCCACAACTTGAGTAGTCTAAAAATCATCGTCATTGTCAAAATCAAAAATTCATTTTACCTTTGCCCTGGGGACTTTCTGCCCTTTTTTCGGAGCGGTTTGCTCTTTTTTAGGGATTGTTATTCTTTTTCAAAGATTGAGCTGAGTGTTA
>JAFQNZ010000138.1 GCA_017395715.1 Clostridia bacterium
CCAAGTCCGCTTGACAAAAAAGTAGCCGCCGCCGTAGCCGAGGCGGTAAAGGAAGCTGCTTTTCGAAGCGGCGTGGCAAGAGTATGATAAAAAACGCTATGCGGCTTTGGCAGGCGTCTTCTTTCAGACTCTTGCGCGGGTAATATTTGAATAAAAAATCTGAAAAAGTTTCACTTTGGTGAAAAAAACTATTGAAAAAAGCCGCGAGATATGGTACTATATAAAAGTAAATGCGCCTTTCTGCGGCGCTTGTCAACGAATCTAACCGCATGGCTTCCATGCAAAGGAGAGTTCACTTGAATACCGAACAGCTCAACATATTAAAAGAAAAGGCAAAGAAGAACAGACTTCTTGCCCTTGAAGGCATTTTCCTTGCCAAATCGGGTCATCCCGGCGGCTCGTTTTCGATCGCCGAGCTTGTGACCTATCTCTATTCCTGCGAAATGAAGGTTTCGCCCGAGAATCCCCAAATGCCCGACCGCGACCGTTTGGTGCTTTCCAAGGGTCACGCCGCGCCTGCTCTCTACGCCGCTTTGGCGCAGAACGGCTTCTTCCCCGAAGAAGAACTCAAGTCGCTTCGCAAGATCGGCTCGTTTTTGCAGGGTCACCCCGATGCCAAGAAAACCCCCGGTATTGATATGTCTACAGGTTCTCTCGGTCAGGGTCTTTCTACTGCTTGCGGTATGGCGTTTGACAATCAGGACAAGTTCAATGTGTACTGCATTGTGGGCGACGGCGAATTGCAGGAGGGTCAGATCTGGGAGGCTGTGATGCTTGCCAACCACTTTAACCTTTCGAATCTTTACGTCTTTGTTGACTACAATAAAGTTCAGCTCAGCGGTCCCGTTGACGAGATCAGCTTACCCGGTGATATTGCCAAGAAGTTTGAGACCTTCGGTTGGTTTGCCACCGAGATCGATGGACACAACTTCGAAGAAATCGAAGCGGCGCTCACCGCCTGCAAGGCACAAAGCCGTCCTTCGGTTATCGTGTGCAACACCGTGAAGGGCAAGGGTGTTTCCTTTATGGAGGGCAACCCCAAGTGGCACGGCAATGCGCCGAATGCCGAGCAGTACGAAGCCGCCGTAAAAGAACTCTTGGCGGCAGAGTGAGAAAGGGGTAAGAACGATGGCTGATATTGCAACCAGAGAAGCCTACGGTAAGGCGCTTGTTGAGCTTGGCAAAAAGCATAAGTTTTATGTGCTGTCTGCCGACCTTGCCGATTCCGTTAAGGTGGATTATTTCAAAAAAGCATTTCCCGAACGATACATAGAATGCGGCATTGCCGAGGCAAACATGATGGGTGTTGCCGCCGGTATTGCCTCCACAGGTGTTCCCGCCGTGGCATCTTCGTATGCCATGTTTACCGCGGGCAGAGCCTATGAGCAGATCCGTAACTCAATCGCGTATCCCAACCTTCACGTTGTGATCGGCGCATCCCACTCGGGTGTTTCGGTTGGTGAAGATGGCGCGACCCACCAGTGCTGTGAGGATATTGCGCTCATGCGCGTGATCCCCGGCATGACGGTGATCTCTCCCTGTGATGCCATTGAGGCGGCACAGGCAACCGAAGCCGCGCTTTTGGAAGCCAAGGGTCCTGTGTATCTGCGCCTTTCGCGTCCCGGCACTCCCGCTGTGAACGGTGAAGATTATAAATTTGAACTCGGTAAGGGCATTGTGCTTGCCGATGGCAAGGATGTTACCATTGTGGCGACCGGTCTGATGGTGGCAAAAGCGCTCAAGGCAAGAGAGATTCTGCTTGAAAAGGGTATTGATGCCGCTGTGATCAACATTCACACCATCAAGCCGATCGACAGTGAGCTTCTCACAACCTATGCTAAGAAGACAGGCAACGTTGTGACTGTGGAAGAGCATTCCACCATTGGCGGTCTTGGTTCGGCTGTTGCTGAAGTGCTTTGCGAAAATGCACCCTGCAAGCTGACAAGAGTTGGCGTTAACGACAAATTCGGCGTCAGCGGTCCTTCCAACGATGTGCTGGCTTACTTCGGGCTCACCGCCGAAGGCATTGCCGAAAAGGTAGAAAAGGCTGTTAAGTAAATATAAAAGGCTGAGCGTTACGCTCAGCCTTTTTGGTTTGCGAAAAATGTATTTGAGATTACCTACCGAACTGATGATTTACCACCTTTGGTTGTGTAACGATTTGTAAATCCTCTCAATTGGAGAATTTACAAAATATCGCTCTATTGACTCTACGTTTGGTTTAGTGTACAATGTAGTCACAAGCTCCGGAACTTGAATTTTTTCGAGAGGTGAAAATATGTACGAATGTAAAATTGCAGAAAAATTGGTGGAGCTCCGCACTTCAAAGGGAGTAACGCAGGAGGATGTGGCACAAAGCTTGTCGATTTCCAATAAGACCATATCGAAATGGGAAAACGGTGCTTCCACACCTGATCTTTCCATGCTCGTGGAACTTGCAAAATATTATGACGTCACAACCGACACATTGCTCGGACTTTCCGAGGATAAAAAGCAAAGCACAAAAGAAGAGATTCGCTCTTTGTTTGCGGGACTTGACCGCAGAGAATCGGTCCTCAAAGCCTTTGAAGCTGTCCAATCGGTGATTCCTGCCCTGTACGGAACGGTTTCTCAAACTGACGGTATCGAAGGTGTTTTTCCGCCTGAAAAAGCTCGTTATTGCCGTTCCCATATTTCGGCGCACGACTTTTTTGAATTTGTTGTAAACTCGGAAAACGTGAATATTGCGGTTATGATGCTTGGCAACAAGGCAAATTTTGCATGGATGAATGATCAGAGCAAACAAAAAAAGATTGTAAAGATCTTCAAGTTCTTATCCAATGAAGAAGCGCTTTCCGTACTTTATTTTATCCATTCCACGAGCTGTTCCGAAAGCTTTACAGCAGACTATATTGCTAAAAACACGGGGGTAACAGAAGAACGTGTGGCCGGGATTCTTGATGAATTTTGTTCGGTGGGGAATTGTTACGGCGTAACGGCGCACCTTGCCGAAGGAGATGTAAAAGTCTATGAGTGTTTTGGTGACGGAATTGTATTGTCCATGATTTCGTTAGCATTTGAAAGAACGTGCGGAAGTCGCTCCTATGAATATAACTTCAACGGCAGATGCAAAATGATTGGAGGTAAATAAGATGAGTTTATCGGGTAATATCAAAAGATTTCGTCTTGAAAAGAATCTGACACAAGAGCAGCTTGCCTTAAAGCTCGGCGTATCGGCACAGGCGGTTTCCAAATGGGAAACGAGTGAAACCTATCCCGACGGCTCTCTTCTCGTTCCTCTTGCCAAGGTTCTTGAGGTTTCTCTTGATGAATTGTTTGACAACGATTCGGTTTCCATGGCGGATATTTCGGGAAGAATTGTGAAATTGATTCATAACACCGATGCAAAAGAGCGATTCAATGTTGCTCGTGACATTGGTTGGCAGATTGAGCGCGGTTTATTTAACTGTCGTATGGAGATTGACAAGAAGTACAACCCCAATGAAATCAAGAATCAGAAAAACGCATCCTATATTCTCGATGACACTGGCTTCACGATCATTTCTAACGGAAAAGAACCATTTTTCTCGGTGTTTCCTCAACCTGAAGAGGGATTCGGACATTTTCTGAATGATAAGGGTGATCTGCAAAAAACCTTTGCGGTACTGTCGCATACGGATACAATGAATGCTTTGATCTATCTGTATCATAAAACCGAAAACTATGTTTTCGAAAGTGCCGTTCTTGCGAAGGATTGCGATATTCCAAGTGATAAAATAGAAGCCGTATTGGATGATTTGTTGCTGTTAAAGGTTATATGGAAGCAGGATCTTATCATAAACGGCGAGAATCGCAGGTTGTTTTATTCAAGACCAAACCACAAGCTGATCGCGCTGTTTATTATGGCAAGGGAGATTGGTTATAAAGGTGCTTATAGTTTTCAATCACATTGCAGAACAACGCCGTTTTTTAAGTGAAATTTGTTTGGATGAATATCGGGTGGGTGTGCTTTTGCGGCGAAACAAGGGGTGTTTAACCGAAACGTAAGAAAAATGGGAGGATGATATCCTCCCGAAAAAACAAAGGAGTCTCGCTGTGCGAAACTCCTTTTTGTGTTACGTACTTACTTTACGATGTAGCCGGTGCAGCCCGCAGAGGAAGCGGCGGCGTTGGCTTCGTCGGTGTCGATGTGCATAGCAAGAGCGAAGCTGTCGCTGACACGGACAACGGTGTCGCAGAAGATGGTGGTTCTGCCGTTGGTTTCGATCTTGACCGAAACGATTTCCTTATCAGCTACGCCGAGAAGTGCGGCATCGGCAGGGGTCATGTGGATGTGTCTCTTGGCAACGATC
>JAFQNZ010000016.1 GCA_017395715.1 Clostridia bacterium
AGCGCGTCACCGAGTGCGCGCACTCGAATATTCAGATTCTCAAAAACGGCACGCTCATTGAGCCGCCTGCCGATGAGATGATACTTGCGGGCATTCAGCGCGGTCACATCATGCAAAAATGCGAAAGCTTCGGCATTCCGGTTGAGGTGCGTCCTTTCACCATGCGAGAACTCATGGAAGCCGATGAGATCATCGTATCCTCTGCAGGCTCACTCTGCCTTTCTGTCTGTGAAATAGACGGCAAAGCCGTCGGCGGAAAAGCACCGGAGCTTCTCAAAAAACTGCAAGACTCCCTCCTTGCCGACTTCATGCAAGCCACCGAAAAGAAATAAAAACACGGATGAGGTGTTCATAATAGCAAGAAAAACCACGGCTCTCTTGAACCGTGGTTTATTGTTTATTGTCAACTCATACAAAGAGAACAGTGTTTCCGTCAGGATCTGTTAGAATCAGTTCTGTGCCACCCCAAAAAGTTTTAATAGGTTCTGGACATTCAATTCCCGCGGCTTTTATGTTGTCATATATTTCATATACTTTTCCACTTGTAGTGAAATACAAATGATTACAACAAGGTTGCTCTTTATCTTCGGGCACAGTCCATATCCACATTAAAGGTTCTTTCTGATCAGTCAACGCCAATGCCGCTCCAAAATAATCATCTGACTCTTTTTCCTGCACCACTCTAAAACCCAATGCTTTATAAAACTCGAAAATCTTTTGTGGTTGTTTGGAATAAAAATTAACTCCGTGAAAGTTCATATTGTTCATTCCATTTTTTACTTGGCAGGATAGAGCGGATATTTTTCGCAAAGGAGAGCCACTTCCGAACGGATAAAGTCGGCTTTGTCCTCAAAATCATCCGAGCTTGCAATGCGAATGAGGCGCGCGAGAGTGACAAAGTCATCCTGCTTCAAGCCTCTTGTGGTGGCGGCAGGTGTACCGAGACGAACGCCCGAGGTGATAAACGGACTTTCGGGATCGTTCGGAATCGCGTTCTTGTTCGCGGTGATGTGAACAAGGTCAAGGCGTCTTTCAAGCTCCTTGCCGGTAATGCCCATCTTGCGCAGATCAAGCAAGATCAAATGGTTGTCAGTACCACCCGAAACCATATCAAAGCCCTGCATGAAAAGGCCCTGTGCAAACGACTTCGCATTCTTCACAACCTGCTCGGCATACGCCTTAAACTCAGGCTTCAAGGCTTCACCGAGTGCAACCGCTTTGGCAGCAATCGTGTGCATCAAAGGACCGCCCTGCGTGCCGGGGAAAATCGCCTTGTTGATCTTCTTGGCGTATTCTTCGTTGTTGGTCAGAATCATACCGCCACGAGGACCGCGAAGTGTTTTGTGCGTGGTGGTGGTCACAATGTCAGCGTAAGGAATCGGCGAAGGATGAAGACCCGTTGCCACAAGACCCGCGATGTGCGCCATATCCACCATCAAAAGCGCGCCGTTTTCGTGCGCGATCTTAGCAAAGCGTTCAAAGTCGATCACACGGGGATATGCCGAAGCACCCGCCACGATCATTTTCGGCTTGTGCTCTTTCGCAAGGCGTTCAACCTCGTCATAGTCGATTCTGCCGGTTTCGCTGCTCACGCCGTAAGGAACAAAGTTGTAAAGAAGACCCGAAACGTTCACAGGGCTGCCGTGTGTCAAGTGGCCGCCCTCGGCAAGCGACATACCGAGAACGGTATCACCCGGCTTCAAAAATGCCACGTAAACAGCCGTGTTCGCCTGTGCGCCGCTGTGGGGCTGTACGTTGGCATACGCCGCACCAAACAGCTGTTTTGCTCTTTCAATCGCAAGATTTTCGGCAATATCCACGCATTCACAGCCGCCGTAGTAACGTTTGCCCGAATACCCTTCGGCATATTTATTGGTCAAAACCGACGAGTTTGCCGCCATAACCGCTTCGGACACAAAGTTTTCCGAGGCAATGAGTTCAATACCGTTCTGCTGACGGTAAAGCTCTTTTTCCACAGCTTCCGCAAGCTCGGGGTCAAAGGAAGCCAAATATTCAAGATTTCTGTAAATCATATCGTAATCTCCTTTTATTTGACACTGATACAGTGATTTATTCGAATATGTTTGTATTATACAGTATTTTTTTCAATTTGTAAAGAGATATTCCCATATTTATCGAATTTTGTTGACATAACTTTTGATAACTGATATAATAAGCTATATTCAACCTTTTGGGAGGAAACTATGATCAAACTCTGGGAGAATAACATTCCCTGTAATACCGAAACGCTCACAACAGAGCCGTTTATGACGCCTTATATGGTAGAAGACGCCAAAGCCTGTGTGATCATCTGCCCCGGCGGCGGCTATTCTTTTCTCTGCCTCGACAAGGAAGGCGAGTGGATTGCCGAAATGTTCAACCAAAACGGCATCTCCGCTTATGTGCTCAACTATCGCATTGCGCCAGCCTACCACAACCCCGCTATGCTTGAAGATGTGCTTCGTGCGGTGCGCGTGGCAAGACGCGAAGCGAAAACCTACGGCTATGATGAAGACAAAATTGCCATCATGGGCTTTTCGGCAGGCGGACACCTTGCCTCCATGTCACTCACACATTTTGACTACGGAAAAGAAACGGGTGACGAAACCGATAAGATCTCTTCCCGCCCCGATATGGGCATTCTCTGCTACCCTGTGATCACCATGGATGATTACACACATTCAGGCTCCCGTAGAAATCTCCTCAGCGATCAATGGGAAAATCAAGCGGAACGAGACAAATTCTCACCCGAAAAGAACGTCAAGGAAGACACCCCGCCCTGCTTTATCTTCCACACCGCCGCCGATACAGGCGTTCCGCCAAAGAATGCCTTGGCAATGGCAAACGCCTTGATCGAAAAGAAAATCCCCACAGAGCTTCACATTTTCCCCTATCCGAATCACGGCATGGGTATGGGACACACACCCGAGGCCAAACACGCAAGCCAATGGGTGGGTCTTATGTTGAACTTCATGCGCGAATATCTTATCAAATCATAAAGGAAAAACTATGTTTACCACAACCATTGCGGCAATTGCCACGCCTTACGGACGCGGCGGCATTTCTGTCATTCGCATTTCGGGTGATGACGCCATTGCCATTGCCGACAGAATCTTCAAAGCCAAAAACAAAAAAACTCTCGCAGAAACAAA
>JAFQNZ010000139.1 GCA_017395715.1 Clostridia bacterium
CCCCCGTCAACCGGAAGATGCTTATATAACGTCTCGCGGGCAATGACTTTTAAGGAACGGAAGTCGGTACTGCCCCATTTGAAAAAGTCTGTGGCAATCGTGTATGCCGCAGAGCCTTGTCCGCCCATGACCATGACAAGATAGTTGTTATCATCGTTTTCGGTGGCGGTGGCAATGACGGTTGTGGTATGTAAGGGATTGGTTTTTTCAAAGGCGGAGTCGGTCTTCATGCCCGTGGCTTTGCTGTAACGGAATTCGGTGGTGTACCAGTTGCCGATGAGATAGTTTCTTGTATAAACCGTAAAGCCGTTGTTAGCAAGCTTATAGGATCTTGCCGAAGCAATTTCCATATAGCGGGAATCTTTGTAAAGCAGGGTGGTGAGCTTGAAAAGATCTTGAAGCGTAGAGGTGGCTGAGGCAGAAGCCACGCCTGTGGGATTGACAAACACGGTGTGCTCCATGCCGAGCGCCAGCGCGCGTTCGTTCATCATGGCAACAAAGTTTTCCACGCTGCCGCCGATCGTTACGGCAAGCAGTGTTGCCGCCGAGGTGGCGTTTTCCTGAATCATAACCGCAAGCATATCTTTTACCGGAATGGTGGCGTTTTTTTGAAAACCGTAGTCAAGATGCGAGCGGAAGTCGCGCGGAAATCCCCACGTGTCTAAAAGCTCGGGTGCGAGGGTGACGGTTTTATTCAGGTCGGGGTCATATTCAAGCGCCAAGAGAGCTGTCATCATCTGTGCGGTGTAACCGGGGTCAAGCGGCATATCGGTATTCTTTTCATACAGCAACGTGTCGGTGGAGAGGCAGTAGAGAAGAATGTGATTGGCTTGGTCTTTGGACGTGGGCTCTGCAGCAAAAAGCGAAAAGGGTGCGGCAAGCGAGATAATTGTTAGCAGCACAAGCGTGAGCGAGAGCCATCTAATAGGGCGTGATGTTTTTGTTTTCATAGGTATATCTTTCAAAGAATTGGGTGGTTTTTATGATAGGTGCGGGCAAGGGCAAGATCCTGCTCGATGGCTTCTTTCAATCGATCAAAGGACTCGAAGCGTTTTTCTTCGCGCAAAAAGGAAAGAAGCTGTACGGTGAGGTTTTTTTCGTAAAAATCGCCGCTTGCATCCAAAAGGTAGGTTTCGCAAGTGACAATTTCGCGATCAAAGGTAGGATTGTTGCCGATGTTTGTGATAGACGCGTAGGTTTTGCCGTTGATGCAAGTGCGCGATACGTACACACCGTGACGGACTTTAGCGGCGTTTTGGGGAATGTGAAGATTCAACGTGGGCACTTGCAGGCGTCTGCCGACCGAATATCCCTTTTGGACTCTGCCCGAGATGCTGTACGGTCTGCCAAGGAGCGTGGAAACCGTATCGACATTACCTTCTTGCAAAAGGGAGCGGATGCGACTTGAGCTGACGGTCACTCCGTTTTGCGTGATCTCGGGAAGGACCGTGCAAGCCATGCCCAGCGATTCGGTCAGCTCGGCAAGCGTTTGTGCATCGCCAAGCGCCCCTTTGCCGAAACGGAAATTGTATCCGCAGACAACCTGACGGCAAGCGAGTTTTTCTTTGAGGAAAAGGACAAACTCGCGGCACGAAAGATCTTTGACGAGCGAAAAGCTTGCCAAAAAGAGAAGGTCTATGCCGTTTTCTGCAAACAGGGCGATGCGTTCTTCGGTTGTGGTAAGAAAGTGCGGAACTTCTTCGGAAAAGGTGAAAACGCCGGATGCGTTTTCACTGTCTTTGGCGGCTTGAAGAAGGGCTATGTGGGCAAGGTGAACACCGTCAAAATTGCCGAGCGCCACCGTGCAGGGCGTGGTGTTGACTGTTTGGTCAAGTGAGGGAATC
>JAFQNZ010000140.1 GCA_017395715.1 Clostridia bacterium
CGTTCGAGAATCCCATACCGGCAATGTACTGACCGAGCGCCATGCCTTCTCTGCCCTCAGGACAGCCGTTGACAGCACCGCGAAGCGATGCGGCGATCATTTCAATGGCTTTCAGATGGAACATATCGCTCATAGCCCAAGCGCCCTTGGTGATATAGCCTTCGATCGCGTGCGTGAGCGCGTCCATACCGGTAGCGGCGGTCAGACCCTTGGGCATGGTTGCCATCATATCGGGGTCAACAACAGCCACAACGGGAATGTCGTGAACGTCAACACAAACCATCTTGCGGTTCTTTTCGGCATCGGTGATCACGTAGTTGATGGTTACCTCAGCCGCTGTACCTGCTGTGGTGGGAACAGCAATGATCGGCACGCATTTGTTCTTGGTGGGAGCCACGCCTTCAAGAGAACGGACATCGGCAAATTCGGGGTTGGTGATGATAATACCGATAGCCTTTGCGGTATCGATCGAAGAGCCGCCGCCAATGGCAACGATGCAGTCAGCGCCCGAAGCCTTGAATGCAGCAACGCCGCTCTGTACGTTTTCAATGGTGGGATTGGGCTTGATCTCGCTGAACACAGTATAATCGATTTCAGCGGCGTCAAGAACAGCCGTCACTTTTGCGGTTACGCCAAATTTGATCAGATCGGGGTCGGAGCAAACAAAAGCCTTCTTGAATGCACGCGCCTTGATCTCGTTTGCAATTTCGGCAATCGCGCCCTTGCCGTGGTAGCTGGTTTCGTTGAGAACAAATCTTGCCATGGGTCTATACCTCCAAATCAAAAATGATTATTCATTCATAGGCACTTCTCATGCCCTTGTTTTTATTGTACCATGAAAAAAGACAACCGTCAACCACAATTTTTCAAAAATTGTGTGACAGCTGTCTGAAAGATATTACTTTAATTCAAAGTACTTTCGGGGCAAAAAGCCTTCGCACGCTCCACATAGACCTTGAAGCGATCTTCATTTCTCACGCCGTCAAACCATTCCCTGTTTTTACAAGTCAGGGCATAATACAAAGAATTCCTTTCTTCCAACCAAAATGCAGGATCAAAACACACATGACTCTCATATCTGCCATCCGGAAGTAACACACAACCCTTCCCTTTTACTGCTTTGATGCCGCCGAATAAAACAGCATCTCCCACATCAAGAGGTGTACCGCACGGAATTTCAAACCATTTTTCATGAAGAACAAACGATTTTTCCAACAAATCATATCCTTCTTCAATCTTTCCCATCCCAAAAGAAGAACACGCGGCACCAAAATGAAGATCAGCATATTTGCCAAGCCACGCAGGCGGAATCTCTCGGTTGATTTTCAGTGAATCAATAATGCCAATCAAAGCATGATTCCATGCTGTTGCCCGTTCGGGAGACCCCAAGTTACGATCTTTCCTCGACATAAAATGTAAAAGGATATTGAGATTGTTTTTATCAAACCACAAACGACTCTCATCCCATTTTCCCTGTACCCATAAACGTTCCTCAAACACCTCTTCGCGTATTGCACTGTAACTCTCAGGACACATAGCATACCACTTTTCATATTCATCATCCGAACACACGGCACACATATTGCGAATGGCATTTTGTCGATACCACCCTCCCGGACATTCACTGATAATTCTTTCGGTAATTTCACGAAGAAGCGGCAAAAATCTCTTTCGCTCATCTTGAGGCAAATCCCTGATCAAATTGGAAACAAAAATCGCAATTCGATAGTTTTTGGGATATTTACGGTAATACTGAGTCGCAAATTCAATCTGCCCCCTCACGTCTTCGATCTCTCGGTAGGCATAGAACAATTCGCTTTCATCAAGCTCTTGGGATTTCATATCGTTTCCCATTAGCTCATCCACCGAAATTTCAAAAAAATTAGCAATCGCAGGGAGCATGGTAATGTCGGGATACCCGCCTCTCTCCCAATTGGATACCGCCTGTGCCGATACGCCAAGTGCCTCGGCGAGGGCTTCTTGTGTCATATTCTTCTTTTTTCTCTCACGAAGAATCACTTCATAGATTTTGAGTTCTCTCATAAATGACTCCTTTCGTCTCTCATGCGTAACATCTATCCTGTCTTTATCATACCTCTCACTTATCAAAAAGTCAATAACGCCGTTTGAGGTAAAACCTCAAGCGGCGTTTGTTTTTCAAAGCAGCATTTGTGTTGGTTACGCTTTTTTCTTGCCGTAGCAAGCATTCAAAAGAATATACACGCCAAGCAGAACCGCCACCGTCACACCGAGGATCAAAAACATAGCGGGCAAGCTCACGTCTCTGCCAAGCAAAGTGAGGTCACAGTCAAGCAACGAGCGAAGCTCGCTGACTGCCTCCTTCGGCACACCGACAGTCTCCATTTCGGCAAACACACCGCGAAGCGCGTGATTGCGAAAGAGTGATGTTCCGTACGTGCCGGGCAAAAACGAAACCACCTTCTGAAGCCCCACAGGAAAAGACGAGATCGGCATATACGCGCCACAAATAAAGCCGTAGCAGGAAGAGATGATCGAACCCACCGCCGAGATCTGCCCTTGCGACGAGAGAAAGAAATTCACAACACTCGAAAGCGCCGTTCCGAACAGTACAAGCAAGAGAACGTCCACCACCATCAGCAAAACGTCGGCAAGCGAGAGATACCACCCCAGCGAGGCAATATAGCAAAGTCCCGCAGCAAGCGCCACAAAACAGATCAAAAGCGTCGAAAACAAACTTGCCGCATAATAAGCAAGCGACAAAGTCGAGCTTTTCACAGGTGCTACCGTCAAGTCGCCGCGGCTACCGTTCACCTTGTCCTGCACCATCAGCATATTGGAGCAAAACGCCAC
>JAFQNZ010000141.1 GCA_017395715.1 Clostridia bacterium
ATTACTGATAATTTTATTTCATTTTGGGCAGGATGATTTTGCATGCAGGAAACTTTGTTTCGGCATTCGACAAAGTGCTGTGAAAGCCTTGACAAAAAAAGGAAAAGATGCTATACTTGTGTATTAACAGACGGGGCTGATTCTTTGCCTGAAACGAAACAAATGAAGGGATGATGACAAGTGACGCAAATTGCAATTCTCGGATTCGGTAATATCGGAAGCGGTGTGGCGGAAATGCTCATGCGCAATGCTGAATATATACAGGAAGCTGCCGGCGACGACATTTTTGTAAAATACGTGCTGGATAAGCGCGATTTAACAGGAAGCGGATATGAAGACCGTGCTGTCAAGAGTATGCAGGAGATCTTGTGTGACCCTTCGGTTTCTATCGTTTGCGAAATGATGGGCGGCACACAGCCTGCTTTTGACTATTCTTTGGCAGCTCTGAAGGCAGGAAAGAGCGTTGTCACCTCCAACAAAGCCGTGGTGGCGAAACACGGTGCAGAGCTTTTGCAGGCAGCCAAGGAAAACGGCGTTCATTATTTGTACGAAGCGTCGGTTGGCGGCGGTATTCCGATCCTGCACGCCTTTGACGATTCGCTCAAAGGCTGCCGTATTGACCGCATTGACGGTATTTTGAACGGCACGACCAACTATATTCTCACCCGTATGCACGATTGCGGTTCTTCTTTTGAAGATGCGCTTGACGAAGCGAAGCGTCTCGGTTATGCGGAAGCTGACCCGACTGCCGATGTTTCGGGTGCGGATACCTGCCGCAAGATCTGCATTCTCTCGGCACTTGCCTGGGGCAAGCTTGTGGACAGTGACACGGTGTACTGCGAGGGTATTACCGAAATGAAGGAAGAGCACAATGCGTTTGCCGCAGCCTGCGGCGGCTTTCTTAAACTCGTTGCCACGGTCAAGAGAAGCGAAGGCGCTCCCATGCTTTCGGTTTCCCCCTGTGTGGTGATGGAAGAGAATCCGCTGTCTTCGGTGAAAGGTGTTTTCAATGCCGTGAAAGTGGCGGCTGGTGATATGGGTGATCTGATGTTTTACGGAATGGGTGCCGGCAAATTCCCAACGGCGGGTGCTGTGATCAGCGATATTTTGGCAATTTTACGCCGCAAGGATGATACCGATCGATACCGTTTCTTTGAAAACAACGACTGTGCGCCGACAGCCTATGACAAGACAAAGTACGATTACTGTGTGAAAGTGACGGCGGACAGAAAAGCACTCGATGCCATGCCCCTCACTTACACGCTGTTGAAAGAAGAAAACGGCGAATTGTATGTTCTGATTGAAGATATCGCAAAAAGCGATCTGTATGCGGCGCTTGGCGGCGTTACGGTGTCGCTCTGTATGCGGGCAATTGTCTGATTGTATGATAAAACGAAAGCGGTCGGCATTTTGCCGACCGCTTTACACGTTAGGAGGCTTGCGTGATTTGTGTTTTTCGTTGTCTTGCGACAACGATTTTGCTACGCAAAACCTACCCCAATTCCTCAAGAAAGGTAGGCTTTCGTAAACGAAAGCCATGGTGATTAATATGAGTGAGATCAAACGCTCCTTTGCGGAGCTTGTGGGAAATACCCCGATACTTGAAGTTGTGAATTTAGAGAAAAAATACGGGCTTGCGGCAAGGCTGGTTGTGAAGCTGGAATCGATGAATCCTGCGGGAAGCGTGAAGGATCGCGCGGCGCTCAGGATGCTTTTGGATGCTGAAAAAGCGGGAAAGCTTTCACCCGGCGGAACGATCATTGAACCGACAAGCGGCAATACGGGAATCGGGCTTGCCGCCTGTGCCGTGCCGCGAGGCTACCGTTTAATTCTTACCATGCCGGACACCATGAGCGTGGAGCGCCGCAATCTTTTGAAGGCTTACGGCGCGGAGGTGGTATTGACTGAGGGCGCGCTTGGCATGACAGGTGCAATTGCCAAGGCAAAAGCACTCGCCGAGAAGATCGAGGGTGCATTCATTCCCGGTCAGTTTGAGAATGCTTCCAATGCCCTTGCACATTATGATACCACGGGTCCTGAAATTATGAGACAGACCGACGGCGAGATGGATATCTTTGTGGCGTCGGTCGGCACGGGTGGCACGCTCACGGGAACAGGGCGTTATTTAAAAGAACAGAAGCCCTCGGTTTCTGTGGTGGCGGTGGAGCCAAAGGATTCTCCCGTTTTGTCCGAAGGAAAAAGCGGCGCACACAAGATTCAAGGAATCGGTGCGGGATTCGTGCCCGAGGTGCTTGACACAACTGTGTATGACGAAGTGCTGACAGTGACAAGCGAAGAGGCGTTTGCGGCAGCAAGAGAGCTTGCGAAATCCGAAGGTTTTCTTGTGGGAATTTCCTCGGGTGCGGCTCTTTCTGCGGCGTTTCGCGTGGCAAAGCGGGAAGAGAACCGCGGCAAATTGATCGTGGTGCTGTTGCCCGACACGGGTGACCGTTATCTTTCCACAGAACTGTTTGCAGAGGGCTGACTTGCAAAACAAGGTAGAAATATAAAAGGGTTGAAATGAGTCATTTTTCTTCGAGTTTATTTCGTGAATTAAGCGAAAACGAACTGAAAAGTTTGATGTCGCTACACTTTCCGCATGATGCCCTGAAGGGGTATTCGCTTTGTCACGGCGGACTTTTTAACACAACTTACCGCGTGGATTTTGAGGATGCGTTTCTTGAGGGCTACGGTATCACAAGAGAGGAGCTTGAAGTGCGCGAAAGAAAGATCACGCGCACATCGGCGGCTTTGATTTATTTTCTCATCGAAGCATATGTTTGGCACGCGCAGTACAACAACGAACAAAACGCCCAAAACGGAAAACGCGCGTCCTTTGAAAAAGTGGAAATGCTTGAACAACTTTAATGATTTACCCACCGCACCGCTATTTGGCTTTGGGGTGGGTATTGTTTTGCAAAAAATTTTGGGTTTCTTTTTGAATATCGCGGCGAAAATACAAGAGATACCCCGCATTGATAAATGTCATAAGCCCAAGGGTGATATCCGAGAGCTGCCAAAACACGCCTGCTTCGCCGATAGCGCCGAAGAATGCTACCACGGAAAAGAGAAGTAAATAGAGTTTTTGGATGGAGCGGTTTTGCGTGAAATAGGTGAGCGCCGATTTGCCGTAATAAGACCAACTGACGAGCGTGGCAAGAACGAAAAAGAAGATACAAAGCGGCAGAATTATGTCGGCAATACGACCGAACAGCGGCTCAAATGCCGCCAAAAAAAGCGCGTAGCCATCGAGTGCAGGCACGTTTTTCTGTGCGAGCAACAGAACAAGCCCCGATGCGGTGCAGAGAACAATGGTATCAAAAAACACTTCTATCACACCGAGAAGACCTTGCTTAACAGCGCTGTCTGTGTTGGATGATGCGTGTGCGATGGGGGCAGTGCCGCATCCCGCTTCGTTGGTGATAAGTCCTTTGGAAAAGCCGACTTTCATGGCATGAAAAATGAGTGTGCCACCGATACCGC
>JAFQNZ010000142.1 GCA_017395715.1 Clostridia bacterium
GATCGTATTCAATATGGGCGTTGCGGGTGTTGCCATTGCAACGGTAGCCTCGCAGACGGTTTCGGCACTTCTTGTGATGATCTATCTTGCTCGCCGCTCGGATGCTTGCCGTTTTTATCTCAAAAAGCTTGCTTTTCATCAAAAAGAGCTTGTCCGCATGATTGCCATCGGGCTCCCTGCGGGTCTGCAAAGCTCGCTGTTTGCCATTTCCAACGTGATGATTCAAAGCTCGGTCAACAGCTTTGGCAGCGTGGAGATCATCGCAGGCAATACCGCGGCGATGAGTATTGAAGGCTTTGTGTATATTTTGATGAATTCTTTCAGCAATGCAGGCATGACCTTTATCGGGCAGACGATTGGTGCTGAGCGCTATGAACGTGTACCGCGTGTGGCAAGACGCACCTTGCTTTGGGTGACGCTCGGCGGTTTGTTTGCCGGTATTCTTTGCTATGTTCTGCGCGATCCGCTTCTTTCTGTCTTTTTGAAGGTGGAGGAGGGAAGTAACGCGGCCCTTGCCGCAAGCTACGGCGAAATGCGTCTTTTGTATATCTGTGCGCCCTATTTTGTTTGCGGTGTGATGGACGTGTTAACAGGACTTCTTCGCGGTATGGGCTATTCCACCGTGCCGATGATCATTACCGTGGGCGGCGTTTGCGGTCTGCGCCTTGTGTGGATCTACACGGTGTTTGCCGTCTTCCATACCCCCGAAGTCTTGTTTATCTCCTATCTGCTTTCCTGGCTGGTGACCGCGGTGGTGCAGGGTACTTTGTATCTCATCATGCAAAGGCGGCTGTTAAAGAAGGCTGGGCTTATAGCGAAAAAAGCGTAATTGCTTTTATATTGAAAATCAAAGGAGTTTCGCTTATTTGGCGAGACTCCTTTTTGATTGATCCGCCCGTGTCATCCTGAGTGAAGCGAAGCGAAACCGAACTGCGTAGCAGTGCCAAGCGTAAGCGAAGGCAGGATCTCGGGCGGATTAGCACGCTTCATGCTGTAGATCCCCAAAACGCGTTAGCGTTTTGGCTTTTCAAAATCAGCAATTTGTTGCAGATTTTGAAAAGTTCGACTACGAAACATCCCACTGGGATGTTTTCTTCGCTCAGGATGACACATAAAAGGACACAATAACATCATTTTGAAGGGAAATAAGCCTCTCTTGATAAGTTGGCATTGTTTTCTGTCTTTTTTGGAAAAACGAAAACCGCTTGACAAAATAAACCTTTTTATGATAAAATGACAAAAAGGTTCAGTATGATGAAAGGTATTTTGCTGTATGAATAAGCGTGTAACCAAATACTCGGTGCGTACTGCGGTTCTCGCCGCTGCGATACTGTTTGTTTTCTTGTTCAGCTCTTGCTCGGAGGTGTTATTGCCTTCGGCAAAACCTGTGTCTGTCACGATTGATGAATTTATGGTGAAGATCGAGGACAAAAAGGGTGCTGACCAAACGCTTTCCTCTATGCCTGCCATGATGGGCGTGCCAAGGGCTGTTTCGGGCGATGTGATCATCACCGAAGAAGCAACCGAAACTCTTCCCATTGTGCGTGTGTATAATCTGACAAGCGGCAAGCTTTTGCGTACCGTAGATGACGGTTGCCCGGTCGGTTTTGTCAGCGACCATCTTGAACATCCCGAAAATGCCGAAGGCGTTTTCTATGTCAACCATTTCAACATCATGTATATTTGCAATGCCGACGGTGAAGAAGTCATCTCGACCTATCACGATACCGAGCATCCCTCTGAGGAGGGCGAAGAAGAACTTCCCGACGCACCGATGTTCAGCGACTCGCTGAACGGCTTTGCCTACAACGGTGTGGAATACTTTGTCCGCGACGGTGCGGTGGTGTACGAAGAAGCGCGACCCTTGGAAAGTGATTACTTCAATGCCAGCGTTATGTACAAGGATCTGCATTATTATATTTCGGACGCGCTTGTCTTTGTGTTCGACAAAGAAGGTACACTTCTCTATGAATACCATCTTCCGTCCTATGCGGAAAACGCCCATATTTTTGTGTTACAAAGCGGTGATGTATTCATTCAGTACACCTACACCGCCATTGAAGGCGAGGAGTATGATTTTGTTTTAGGCGAGGAAAAGCATAAGATCGTTTCGATCCTTGCCGATGCCAGAAAAAAGAGCGAGACCTTGCCGATTCTGTCTTTCCTTGTTCGTGATCTTCACAACGATTTTACCGACGAAGATTTCTATGAGACATACACCGAAAAAGTGCCCAACATGGCTCGTGTGTTGCATATCCAAAACAAGCGCATCGATGAAAACGAGCCCTTGCAGGATACGGTGCTTTCCAACGCCCTGCTCGAAATCTTTTCGCTGTTTGATGTGGTGACGGGGGCTGTTGATATCACGCGTATTTCGCAAGATCGCTACCTTGTCACAACTTCGGCGGGCGGTATTTTGTCAGCAGGCAACGGAACGCAGATCGGTCAGATCAACAACTACCGCTCGATCACCGAAAAGTTCATTCTGACCTCCGGTGCGATCTACGACCACGACTTGAATCTCGTTTTTGACCTGATCGAAGAGGAGTTTACCTACTATACCTCGGTGGGTGAAAACATGATCCTTTCCAAGGTGGAAGAGCAAACGGTCAGCCTCTATCTCTATACGGGCGAAAAACCGATCTTTCTTTCGGAAGCATCACAGTTCCACCCTTGCTTTGAAGGCTATATTATAGAAAACGAAGACGGCTTTGCGTACTACGATGAAAACGGCAACC
>JAFQNZ010000143.1 GCA_017395715.1 Clostridia bacterium
AACGGAGGATGCGTTCTTTAGGAGTACCGCGATACACATCAAAAGATAGATCAAGGACAAAAAAGGAATGACCACCGAACAAAACTGTGTGATGCGCCGAATGCCGCGCCATATCACAAAAAGTGTGAGAATAGCAAGCATGGTTCCGACAAGATAAGGCGAGAGGGACAAGTTCAGTGCAAAGGCATCGCTGACCGCTTTGGTTTGCAAAAGATTGCCAACCGTAAAAGAAGATGCAATGCAGAGAATGGCAAACATGGCGGCAAGAGTGCGGTTGGGGATATAGTACATAGCACCGCCGATATATTGCGGTGTGTGCTTGTTTTGCGAAATATTTTTGCGGTATTTGATGGCAAGGAGTGTTTCGCCGTATTTTAAGATCATGGCAAGAAGGGCGCTTGCCCACATCCAGAACAGTGCGCCTGCACCGGCTGTGGTGATGGCATAGGCAACGCCTACGATATTGCCAACGCCGAGCGTACCCGCAAGAGCAACCGACAAAGCGCGCCATGACGAAGAATCGGTGGAAGAAAAGAGAGAGGACAGAACGCGGCGTATTTTGGAGAAGGGAAAAAAATTCAAGTCACAATACAAGATGATGGCAATCAGTCCGAGGAAAAAGGGCAAGAGGGGCGTGATGACAGAATCGGCGAGGAAATGAATCATAAAACGCCTCCGAATCGGTTTTGTTTTATTGTATTCGAAAGATTTTTTTCTTATGAGATATTGGGAGACAGGAAGTTTCTTCACAAATTGTTAATTTTTTGTAAAAAGACCTATCTAACGTATTGATAATACTTTCGAATGAGATAAAATAATATAGTGTTCACCAAACGGTGGACAGCAAAGCACGGGTGAATTTGCGCGTGTTTTGTTCGCGAAAGAAAGGATGGTACTTTGTTATGACATTAAAACCTCTTCAAGACCGCGTAGTTGTCAAAATGGCTGAGGTCGAAGAAACCACCAAGAGTGGTATTATTTTGGCAGGTTCTGCCAAGGAAAAGCCCCAGATTGCCGAAGTTGTGGCAGTTGGTCCCGGTGCTCGCGCTGAAGACGGCACACTGCTTCCTCTTGACGTAGCAGTTGGTCAGAAGGTGATTACAAGCAAATACTCCGGCACGGAGATCAAGCTTGACGGAACCGAATATATCATTGTGAAGAGCAGTGATATTTTGGCAATCGTAGAATAATATTGTAAGCAAATGACTCTGTTATTTGACAGAGAGAAAGACAGGAATAAGTATGGCAAAAATGATTTCTTACGGCATTGATGCCCGTAATTCGCTGAAAGCCGGTATCGATAAGCTTGCTGATACCGTAAAGATCACAATGGGTCCCAAGGGCAGAAATGTGGTCCTTGATAAAAAATACGGCGCTCCCCTTATCACCAATGACGGCGTGACGATTGCCAAGGAGATTGAGCTCGAAGATCCCATGGAAAACATGGGCGCTCAGCTCATCAAAGAAGTGGCAACCAAGACCAACGATGCTGCAGGTGACGGTACAACCACCGCAACCCTTTTGGCACAGGCGTTTGTTTCGGAAGGTATGAAGAACGTGGCTGCGGGCGCAAACCCCATGGTTGTGCGCAAGGGTATTGCCAAGGCGGTTGATAAAGCTGTGGCTTCTCTTAAGACGATTTCTCAGAAGGTAAACGGAAGCGCTGACATTGAAAGAGTTGGCACCGTGTCTTCCTCCAGCCCCGAAATCGGTAAGCTGATTGCCGATGCGATGGAAAAGGTGACTTCTGACGGTGTTATTACCGTGGAAGAATCCAAGACTGCCGAAACCTACTGCGAAGTGGTAGAAGGTATGCAGTTTGACCGCGGTTATCTCTCGCCTTATATGGCAACCGATATGGATAAGATGGAAGCTGTGATTGACGACGCTTACATTCTGATCACCGATAAGAAGATCTCTAATATTCAGGATATTCTTCCTTTGCTCGAACAGGTGGTTCAGGCGGGCAAGAAGCTTCTGATCATTGCAGAGGACGTGGAAGGCGAAGCGCTCACCACTCTGATTCTCAATAAGCTCCGCGGTACTTTCGTTTGCGTTGCTGTCAAAGCGCCCGGTTTTGGCGACAGAAGAAAAGAAATGCTCCGCGATATTGCGATCCTCACCGGCGGTGAAGTGATCACCGATGAACTCGGTCTTGACCTCAAGGAAGCTAACCTCATGCAGCTTGGTCATGCAAGACAGGTTAAGGTGAACAAGGAAAACACCATTATCGTTGACGGCTCGGGTGATGCCAATGCCATCAAGATGAGAGTGGCACAGATCCGCGCTGCGATCGAAACCACCACGTCTGACTTTGACCGCGAAAAGCTCCAAGAACGTCTTGCCAAGATCGCAGGCGGTGTTGCCGTGATCAAGGTTGGTGCTGCTACTGAAGTGGAAATGAAAGAAATGAAGCTTCGCATCGAAGACGCCCTCAACGCGACCAAGGCGGCTGTGGAAGAAGGCATTGTGGCCGGTGGCGGTACTGCCTTCCTCAATGTGATCGATGATGTGGCAACCCTTCTCAAGACCACCGAAGGCGATGAAAAGATCGGTGTTCAGATCGTTCTGAAGGCGCTTGAAGCGCCTGTTCGTCAGATTGCGGAAAACGCAGGCTTTGAAGGTTCTGTTGTGGTTGACAAGATCATGCGTGCCCGCAAGAAGGGCTACGGCTTTGACGCGTACAACGAAAAATATGTGGATATGCTTGAAGTGGGCATTGTTGACCCCACCAAGGTTACCCGCAGTGCGCTTCAGAATGCTGCGTCGATTGCTTCTACCGTATTGACCACCGAAGCTGTTGTTGCCGATAAGAAGGAAGAAAATCCTGCTCCCGCAATGCCTGCAGGCGGCGGTATGGGCGGCATGTATTGATTTCCTAACAAACAAAAGGTTTGAGGATTCATTTGTGAATCTTCAAACCTTTTTCTTTTGAAAAAATTGGGAATAGTTTTCTTTTTGCTTGACTTTTTTCGGAATTGTGTTATAATAGGAGCATTCACAGAAGGGAAGTGATGTTATGCGATTGGTTGTCAAAGTGGGAAGCTCCACATTAACACATAAAACCGGAAAAATGAATCTTGCCCGTTTTGGGGCGCTTTGCCGTGTTCTTGGCGATCTTGCCAATGCAGGACACGAGGTTGTGCTTGTGTCCTCGGGTGCGATTGCGATGGGCGTGAGCAAACTGCGCCTGAACGAGCGTCCTTCCGACATTCCCACGAAGCAAGCCGCCGCCTCGGTGGGGCAGAGTGAACTGATGTATATGTACGATAAGTTTTTTTCGGAATACGGGCACACAGTGGCGCAGATTTTGATCACGGGTGACGATTTTTCGCATACCGACCGTCTGTTTAATTTCAAAAACACCGTGAACCGTCTTCTCTCTCTGTCTGCCATTCCGATTGTGAATGAAAACGACACCGTTTCGACCGATGAGATCAAGGTGGGCGACAACGATACATTGTCAGCACTTGTGGCAGTGAATGTAGGTGCCGATCTGTTGGTGCTTCTTTCGGATATTGACGGACTATATACCGCCGACCCGCGTAAAGACGAGAATGCGGTACTGATTCCGCATATATCCGAAATTACCGAAGAGGTAGAATCTTTGGGCGGCGGAGCGGGAAGTTCTGTTGGTACGGGCGGTATGAAAACCAAACTTGCTGCCGCGAAAATTATGATAAATGACGGGCGCCGTATGGTGATTGCCAACGGCGAAAGACCTGACGATCTTTACCGCATTGTAAACGGCGAGGCGGTGGGAACGCTGTTTGAGAGAGGAGATAGCCATGCGTGAATTGTTAGAACAAGCCAAAAAGCATACAAGTGTTGCCGCAACACTTAGCTATGAAGAAAAACAAAAAGCGCTTTTGGCGATGGCGGATTCTCTGATTCTGCACCAAGATGAGATTCTTTCGGAAAACAGAAAGGATCTTGAAGAGGCAAGCGAGATCGGCGATGTGATGAAAGACCGTCTTCGCCTGAGCGAAGAACGGGTGCTTTCGATGGCGGAGGGGATTCGCCGTGTGGCAAAGCTTCCTAATCCCGTTGGCAGGGTACTTGAAGAAAGACAAACCGAGACGGGGCTTCTGATCTCGAAGGTGTCCGTGCCGTTTGGGGTTGTGGCGGTGATCTTTGAAAGCCGCCCGAATGTTGCGGCAGACACGGCGGCGCTTTGCCTTGCCAGTGGAAATGTTTCGGTTTTGCGTGGCGGAAAAGAAAGCTTTCGTTCTTGCCATGCGATCGTCAGAGCGATGAAAGAAGGACTCAAGAAGGCGGGACTTCCCGATGGTCTTATCAATATGGTAGAGGATCGCTCGCGTGATGGTGCCATGCAGCTGATGCGTGCAAACGGCTACGTGGATCTTTTGATTCCGCGCGGCGGTGCAGGGCTCATACGCGCCTGTGTGGAAAATGCCACCGTGCCTTGCATTGAAACCGGAACCGGCATTTGCCACATTTACGTGGATCGCGAAGCGGATTTTGATATGGCGCTTTCGATTGTGGAAAACGCCAAAACGCAGCGCCCATCTGTTTGCAATGCCGCGGAGGTATTGCTTGTGGATTCCTGTATTGCCAAAGATTTTTTACCCCGCTTAAAAGCGCGGCTCTATGGTGTGGAGCTTCGCCTTTGCGAGAAAGCAGGAAGCATCATTGACGGCAAGGCGGCAGGCGAACTTGATTTTGATACCGAGTTTCTTGATTATATTTTGGCGGTTAAAGTGGTTGACGGCGTGGAGGAAGCGATTTCTCACATTGCCGCGCACTCGACGCATCACAGCGAAGCGATCATTACCCAAAATGAAGAAACCGCCGACTATTTCTTGAGCCGTGTGGACAGCGCCGCTGTGTACCACAATGCTTCCACGCGCTTTACCGACGGCGGTGAGTTTGGCAACGGATGCGAGATCGGTATTTCAACGCAAAAGCTTCACGCCAGGGGTCCGATGGGGCTTTCGGAACTGAATACCTATCGCTATATCATAAAGGGAAACGGTCAGATCCGTCAATGAAAGGATGTTTATATGAAATATACACTTGGATTTATCGGCGTGGGAAATATGGGCAGCGCGCTTCTTTTTGCCGCGCTTCGCACGGTGGGTGCCGACAAAATTGCCATTTGCGATACCAATACCGAGAAAACCGAATCACTTGCTCTGGGCTACGGCGTGGCGGTGGCGACTGCTGAAGAGATTGCGGCGAATGCTTCGTTTGTCATTCTCGGCGTGAAGCCGTATGCGATAAAGGGTGTGATTGAGATGATTGCCCCTCACTTGCATGACGGTGCAACACTTGTTTCGATGGCGGCAGGTGTGCCGCTTGGAGAGATTTTGCGCTATTTTGGAGATGATGAAAGATCGGTTATCCGCATGATGCCGAATACACCCTGTGCTGTGGGTATGGGCGTGATCCAATATGCGGCAATCAATACAAGTGAAGAGAAGAAAGCAGCGTTTGTTACGGCGTTTTCGGCGGCTGGGCTTCTTGATGAAATTGCAGAAGGTCAGATTGACGCCGCAAGCGCGCTTTCGGGGTGCGGTCCTGCGTTTGTCTATCTGTTTGCCGAGGCACTTGCCGATGGCGCTGTGGCGTGCGGTTTACCGCGCGACAAAGCGATTGTATATGCCGCTAAAACCCTGCAGGGTGCGGGCAAGATGTTAGAAGAATACCGCAGTGCAGGGGATTTGAAGGATGCGGTGTGCAGTCCCGGCGGAACGACGATTGCCGGCGTTCACGCGCTGGAAAAGGGTGGACTTCGCGGTGCTGCCATGGATGCGGTTCTTGCCGCTTACGAAAAAACGCTGAAGCTCAAATCGTAAACAAAAACCTTCCCGAAGGGGAAGGTTTTTGTTATTGCAAGAGTTCAAATTTATAGCCGACGCCCCAAACGGTTTTGAGAAGCCATTTGTCAGAAACACCGTCGAGCTTTTCGCGCAGGCGTTTGACGTGAACATCTACCGTACGCGAGTCGCCGAGGTAATCAAAGCCCCAGACCTTATCGAGCAGTTGGTCGCGGGAGAAGACGCGATTATAGTTAGATGCGAGGAAGTAGAGAAGCTCAAGTTCCTTGGGCGGAACGTCAAC
>JAFQNZ010000144.1 GCA_017395715.1 Clostridia bacterium
CCTTTTTGGCAAGATCTTCTTGGATCTTGCCGCCGTTGATATAGGCATCATATTTTGCCTGTGCCTCATCAGTCAAAACATAAGGAGAATTCAAATCAACGGTCGGATACTGACCCATCGCGAGAATCTCTCCGGTGTTAACATCCATCACCACACCGGCAACCTTGTTACCGGCTTTGGCATTCACATAAGCATTTTCAAGCTGTGCTTCCAGCATTCTCTGTAAAGTAGAGTCAATGGTCGTCACCACGTTCAACCCATCTTTGGCGGCAACATAATACTCATAGGAAGAAGGAAGTCCCTGACTTTGTCCGTTCTTGGTGGTGATATACTTTCCGTTTGTTCCCGAAAGCTGTTCATTATAATAAAGCTCCAAGCCAAACAAGCCGCTGTCGGTACCCATCGCGCCAATCACATTGGCAGCAAGATCTCCGCCCGGATAATAGCGAATGGAAGAGGCTTGCAAATAAATCTGGGTATGAAAACCATGCTCCTCGATAAATTCACGAATTCTGCCTTCTGTTGCCTTATCCACCTTATTTTTAATGGTTTCATCTTTTCTGTTCGGCTTCTGTGTTTTGGCAAATACATCATCATAGCTTACACCGAGAATATCCGAAAGTGTTTTGGAAATCAGCTTGGCATTGTCAAGGGTTTCATTATCATTTTTCTGAATGTCAACAGGCGAAATAAACACACGGTATGCAGTAGCATTGGATGCCAGCACGTTCATATTGCGATCGTATATCATACCTCTTACCGCAGGAATAATCGTTTCTTGCTGGATATTATCGATCACCTTTCCCTGATAATAGTCATAGGATATAATCTGCATAGAAAACAGCTGACCGATAATGATAGAGGAAATCAGCAAAAGAACGATAAAAAGCGTTTTCATGCGATTGTTTATATTGTTGCGGATATCGTTATTTTGGTTCATATTTCGCCAACCTTTCAAAGCCTGCTGTCCTATTTTTCTGTATCAATCAATAAAGGAGAGATGTCACCATCCCTCCTTCGCATCAGCACCGAAAAAGACAAGTCTGTGTAACAGCCTTACCATTGTATTCCAATCATGCCGAAAAATTGTCTGTAATTCCGAAACAAGGGCGGATTTTCTTTATATTTCAACATCCGTCTTTACTCAATCTTGTCTTCCCTGTCATCATCTTGGATCAAGCTGCCTTTGAGCATACCCAAATTGTTGATGGCATATTGCTCAAACGCAACCATATCATTCTTTTTGTCCATCTCGGAGACATATTCATCTCGCTGTTTTTCAAGCGCTTTGATCTCTTCCTTCAAGTGAGAGATTTCTACCGCCTTTTCATTCAATCCAACTGTCGATGCTACCGATAACATCAAGAGAATTGACATCACAACAAGCACCGTAACAAACCAAAACGTACTCTTTTTGGTTTGTTGTTCCTTCTCCGAAGACGAGAAAAACGGAAGCGCTGCTGACTCTTCGTTGAGCCGCACATCTTCCGATTTTCGTTGTTTCATATCGTTCATGCAATCACTCCCGTATTATGTTGTAACGCATGAAAGCTTACTGTCATCAAAGCTTTTCGATGATTCTCAGCTTGGCGCTTCTAGACCTTGGATTCTCTTCCAATTCCTTCTCAGACGGAAGAATCGGCTTTTTGTTTACCAACTTCACAACAGGCCGTTTTCCACATACACAAACCGGAAATCCAGGAGGACATTCACACCCCGAAGATAAAGCAGAAAACGTTTGTTTCACGATTCTATCCTCAAGTGAGTGGAATGTAATAACAGACAAGCGACCGCCGGGAGCAAGTAGCTCCACCAAAGCTCTCAGTGTCGGCTCTATGATCGCAAGCTCGTTATTCACCTCAATGCGAATTGCCTGAAAACTTCTCTTGGCAGGATGATGTCCGCCAACCTGTGCTTTCATGGGAATGGCCCTTTTGATGATCTCAACAAGTTCCGTTGTGGTCTCAATCGGTTTCAGTTCCCGTTCTTTTACGATGAGACGCGCAATCTGCGGTGCAAACCGTTCCTCACCGTATTCAAACAGTATCTTTTTGATTCTGTCTTCGTCGTAAAAATTAACAACATCGTACGCCGTTAACTTGGCGTTTTGGTCCATTCTCATATCGAGAGTGGCTTCTTGACTATATGCAAACCCGCGTTCAGCGGTGTCTAATTGGTATGATGACACGCCCAAATCAATTACCGCACCGTTGACGCTTTCAATGTTCAACGACTCGGCAATTGATTGGGCGAAAGAAAAGTTCGAATGTACCATCACCACTCGGTCCGAATAATCCGAAAGGCGCTCTGTGGCAGCCTGAATGGCTCTTTCGTCCTGGTCAATTGCAACCAGCTTACCGTTTGTTCCGAGGTGCTTCGCAATCTCCAAACTGTGTCCGCCCGAACCGGCAGTACAGTCAAAGTAAACACCGTCTTCTTTTATGTTGAGTCCGTCTACAGACTCATGAAGCAGAACCGAATAGTGTACAAAGGAAGACATGCTTTACATTCCCATTTCTATCAAAGTTTCTTCAATATCTTCAGCCTTCATGCCGCCAACCATGGCTTCGTATGCTTCGTCGCTCCAAATTTCAATGTGGTCGCCCACACCAAGAGAAACGATGTTCTTGCCAAGATCTGCGTACTGCTTGAATGCCGGAGGGATTACCACTCTGCCCTGACTGTCAACCGTTGTGTCAAGAGCAAAACCGTAGATCCATCTGCGTACCTGACGCGCCTTGATGGGAGGAAGCTGTTCAATGCTTGCTTCAAACTTTTTCCAGCTTTCCATGGGATATACTGTAATGCATTTATCAATGCCGCGAGCAATCACAATGTTCTCGCCCAAGGCATCGCGGAGCTTTGCGGGAAGGAATGTACGATTTTTTGCATCAAGCGTGTGTTTGAACTCGCCCAAAATCATTACTTTCGCTCCCCTTTCATCATCTTTGCTCCACTTTCATCCACAACCATATTATAAACAGAAGAAAACACAAACGCAAGAGTTTTTTTCCCTCTCACTTCGATGATTTCTGTTTTTTTTCATGGACACGGAACGCTTTTTTCTATTTATTGTCAGCATATCGAATTTTTGTTCGTTTTTTCCATTGAAAAGGCTCCTTTGTGATTGTATAATTATATTACGATCATTTTTGAAAAGGAGAAAATTTATGAAATTTCACAAAAAGATCCTTTGCATCTTTCTTGCGTTATGCCTTATTTGCTCCGCGCTTATTGGATGCTCCAAAAAGGATAAAAACAACGCTGAAGCAACGTCTGTTGATACCAACGATACAATTGCCACCCAAGCACCTACAAACGAATACGGCGAACCTTCGTTCACAACGAACATTCCCGTAAATGACCTTGACTTCGAAGGCGAAGAGCTTACCATTATGCTTCGTGACAACGAAACAACTAAGAGACAGTGGCATAAGGATTCTCCCGAGGACGAGCTCGACGAGGCAGTTGCAATGAGAAACTCTGCAGTTGAAGAGACCCTTAACCTCGACATTACTTATGAGATCGTTCCCTACGGCGAGTACAACGCAGGTACTGCAAACTACAACAACAACATCATTACTGACGTTGATAATGACCTTCACTACTACGACATCGTTGACCACTGGGCTCTCGCAGGCGGATATATGAGCATCAGAGACTACCACGCAAACCTTTTAGATCAAGACATATTCCCCTATTTCGACTTTGACCTTCCCTGTTGGAACCAGTCCGTATGTAACGGCAACGGCGTAGTTAATAACCGTCTCCACCTCATCACCGGTGCGCTTAACACG
>JAFQNZ010000145.1 GCA_017395715.1 Clostridia bacterium
CATGGCAAGCACACCCGCAATGGCAATTCTCTGCTTCTGTCCGCCCGAAAGACGGTGCGGCGCGTGCTTAGCGTAGGCAAGCATGCCCACCGCTTTGAGTGAGCGATACACGCGGCGGCGGATCTCTTCGGGAGCAAGTCCCAAATTTTCAGGGCCAAAGGCAATATCCTCTTCCACCACAGTTGCCACAAGCTGATCGTCGGGATTTTGGAACACCATGCCGATCTTGCGGCGCAGTTCAAACAGCTCCTCTTCGGTCTCAACTTTCGAAAGATCGATACCGTCGATCACAATGCTTCCTTCCTGCACTTCAAGCACAGAAGCAAGCAGTTTTGCCAGCGTGGATTTGCCCGAGCCGTTATGCCCGAGAAGCGCCACAAATTCGCCTTTTTCCACCGTGAACGAAAGCCCTTTGAGGGTCTCTTCTCTGGTGTTATCGTCATTCTCGTAAGAATGCCTTAGATTGTTGATTTCAATAAAAGCCATCTTATCACCTTTTTGTCAGTTAAAACACAAGTCTTGCTGCCGCGCCGCAAGGGAGTGCTGTGCCGTTTTCCTTGATGGGAAGACCCACTTCGTCACAAGCCACCACGCCGCCATGCTTCTTTTGCACAGCAAGTGAAAGGATGCAGCCCATCGTGGAGGGCGAAAGTCCTGTTGTGTAAGAGTTGATCAGGAAAAAGAGGGGCTTGTCCGAAAGCAGCTGTGACGTGAGCGAAACGAAATCGTAGATCGAATCCTCAAGCTTCCAAAGCTCGCCCGAAGGACCTCTGCCGTAGGAGGGCGGGTCCATGATGATGGCATCGTAGCGGTTGCCGCGGCGGATCTCGCGCTGAACGAACTTTTCGCAGTCATCGGCAATATAGCGAATCGGCGCATCGGCAAGTCCCGAAAGCTTCGCATTTCTCTGTGCCTGCTTGTTCATGCCTTGCGATGCATCCACGTGGCAGACCGAAGCCCCGGCTTTTGCCGCAGCAATTGTCGCACCGCCCGTGTAAGCAAAAAGGTTCAGCACCTTGATGGGGCGGTTTGCCTCGCAGATGAGTTTTGAAAACCATTCCCAGTTTGCCGCCTGCTCGGGGAAAACGCCTGTGTGCTTAAAGCCCATCGGCTTCACCACAAAACGAAGTCCAAGCGATTCATACGCAAGCTCCCATTCCTCGGGGAGCTTTTTGAACTGTGTCCAAGCACCGCCGCCCGATTTTGAGCGCTTGTAGATCGCATCGGCATGCCCCCACAGACGGCTCGTGCCGGTGTTTTTCCAAATCACCTGCGGGTCGGGGCGCTCTAAAATATGCCCTGCCCAAGATTCCAAGCGCTTGCCGTTTTGTGTGTCAATCAATTGATACTCTGTCCATTTGTCGGCAATATACATCGTTTATATCCTCATTCTTCGTCAAACAGTCCTGTCTGCGCCGCACCGGGTGCAGGTGTGGGTGTGGGAAAACGGATTCCCAAGTGATCGTAGGCAAGCCTCGTGGCGCATCTGCCGCGCGACGTTCTTGCGATAAATCCAATTCTCACAAGATACGGCTCGTACACGTCTTCGATCGTGACCGCCTCTTCGCCAACCGTCACGGCAAGCGTTTCAAGACCCACAGGTCCGCCGTTGTAAAGCTTGATGATCGTTTCGAGCATCCGTCTGTCCACGTTATCAAGACCCAAATGGTCAATTTCAAGCTGTTCCAGCGCAAAGGTGGCAATCTCTTTGTCGATTACCCCCGTACCTTTGATCTGCGCGAAATCACGCACGCGTTTGAGAAGGCGGTTGGCAATACGCGGTGTGCCGCGTGAACACTCGGCAATCTTCATCGCGCCGTCGCGCGTGATCTCGTAGCCCATAATCCCCGCCGAGCGCTTGACGATCTCGTAAAGCTCCTCGGGGGAATACAGTTCAAGCTTTAAGAGAACACCGAATCTATCGCGCAAAGGGGTGGAAAGCTGTCCTGCTCTCGTTGTCGCGCCGATCAGAGTAAACTTCGGCAGCTTCATGCGGAACGAACGTGCCGCAGGGCCTTTGCCGATGATGATATCGATCTCGTAGTCTTCCATTGCCGGGTACAAGTGCTCTTCCACGGCACGCGACATACGGTGGATCTCGTCAATGAAAAGAATATCCCTTTCACCCATGTTGGTGAGAAGTGCCACAAGATCACCCGGCTTTTCAAGGGCGGGACCGGATGTGACGCGGATGTTCACATTCATTTCATTGGCAATGATATTCGAAAGTGTGGTTTTGCCCAGTCCGGGAGGGCCGTATAACAGCACGTGGTCAAGCACGTCTTTTCTTTGCTTGGCAGCTTCAATATACACCGAAAGGTTGTCCTTGACGCGCTTTTGACCGATGTATTCGGAAAGCGCATGCGGACGCAGCGAAAGCTCAGTTTCGCCGTCTTCTTCGGTTTCCTGCGGCTCCATCAGCCGACTGTCTATTTCAAATTCTTCAAAATTGCTCATACTCTAACACCTTTGTTTTTCTTTTTCAAAAAGGCTCTTCGCCGTCCAAATTCCAACGAATGGGATTTTCAAAAATATAGCGCATAATATTAGCATATTCACGATCGTTTCGTATGATATGTTCATAATAGGATGCTTGAAAAATTCGAGTTTCCGATTGCTCTAACATCTTATTTCGACATCTCGTAACCAATGATTTGTATGCACAAATAATATCATGCAATGTAGGGCGGGGGCTTGCTCCCGCCGTTTCCTTCAAATGATGCAAAACCACAATCAAGTGAATATGATTTGGCATAATCACATAACTATCAACAGTGACAAACGCAAACCGTTTTTCTATATCTGCGAACATTTTTTCAGCAATCTGTCCAACCGTTTTTGTTTTGATTCCATAACCGCCGAAATACCATTTCACAGAATCGTTTGTGACGGCGGGAGCAAGCCCC
>JAFQNZ010000146.1 GCA_017395715.1 Clostridia bacterium
CCACCTGCGAACTGATCTGCGAGATTTTGGAACAATCAACCGCAGGAAGCAGACTCTCCAAGCCTGAAGCCGATCTTCTTTTTGCCGGTATTATGCTGGACACCAAGAATTTCATTATCAACACAGGCGTCAGAACCTTTGCCGCCGCACAGTATCTCCGCGGTCAGGGCGCTAACCCCGCAGAGGCTCAGGATCTTTTCAAATCCGGTGTTGACGAGCTGATTCAAAAAGCCAAATTTGAATCTCAGGTTCAGATCTACCGTAAATGTACCGCAATTGCCATCAATCCCGAGCCGCTTGAAGCTTGCAACGCGAACGTTGCCGCAATTGCCAAGGTTGCTGATAATCTTTTGAATATTGAAGGGATACTGGCATCCTTTGCCATTAGTCAATTTGGTGAAAAAGTCAGAATTTCCGGAAGATCAACCGGTAAGATCAACGTACAAAAAATATTAGAGGCGCTTGGCGGAGGCGGACATTACGACTCCGCGGCAGCCCTCTCTGCTTCGTCCATTGATGAATTGGAAGCCAACTTAAAAAAGGCGATCGATTGCTATCTGGACGACTGAAACACTCTAAAATCAAACAAAAAGAAAGGCATACATCCATGAAAGTTATTCTTACACAAGACGTAAAAGCACAAGGAAAAAAGGGCGACCTTATCGACGTTTCTGAAGGCTACGCCAGAAATTTTCTCTTCCCCAAAAAGCTTGCGGAGCCTGCCAGCGCCAAAGCTATGAACGAGCTAAAAAAACGCGAGGAAGCTCACAAGTACAAGATTGATACCGAAACCGCCGAAGCAAAGGATATTGCGGAGAAGCTCAGCAAGGTAACCGTCACCATCGCGCTTACCGCAGGTAACGACGGCAGACCTTACGGCTCTGTTACCAGTAAGGAAATCGCAGAGAATCTGGAAAAGATTCACGGAATTGTTCTTGACAAGAGAAAAATCGTTCTTGATAAGCCCATTCGCACCTTTGGTCAGTACACCCTGGATGCCAAGCTGTATACCGGTGTTGTAGGCAAGATCAATCTTATTGTTACCGAGAAAAAGTGAATTAGGCTGACACAATACTTGGAATCACAACATCCACAGAAGGGACACAATAACTATGGCCACATCCGAAAATACGGTTCGCAAGCTTCCCTGTTCATTGGAAGCCGAGCAATCGGTATTGGGATCAATTCTGATCGACCCCGAAAAAATCAATGAAATAGCGTCTTTGATTACTATTGGTGATTTTTATTTGGAGCAGCACCGTGAGATATTTGCCGCTATGCAAAAGCTGTTTTTACAAAGCAGAGATATCGATCACGTTACCCTGTCTGAAGAACTGGTTCGGGAAGGTGTTTACGATATAGACAAAGCCAAGGACTATATCAGAACTCTTGCTGAAGTAGTACCGTCCGCATCCAATATCAAAGAGTATGCAACTATCGTAAAAGACAAGAGCTTACTGCGCGCACTGATTGACGTATGCGAGAACATCACCGACAGCGCTTATGCCGCGCAGGAAGACGCCTCCTTTCTTATAGACAGCGCGGGCGGTCGTATATATTCCCTTTCCCAAAGCCAACAACAAGACGATTTCACCCATATTCGGGACGTTTTGGTAGACACCTATGCCCACCTTAAAGATCTTTCGGAAAACAACGAAGAAACCAAAGGTATTGAAACGGGTTTTTCGGCAGTAGACAGCGTTCTTGTCGGAATGGGAAAAGGCGACTTGATTCTTGTTGGTGCGCGACCCGGTATGGGTAAAACCGCTTTTGCGCTTAATATTGCGTCAAACGTTGCAGGAAAAACGGGTAAGCAGGTATGTATATTCTCCTTGGAAATGCCCAAAATGCAGCTTGTTCTCCGTATGCTTTCCAGTGAAGCAATGGTTGAATCCAACAAGCTTCGTAGCGGCGCCCTTTCCAAAGAGGATTGGGATAAGCTTGCACGCGCAACAGAGTACCTCGCCACCTGTGACATTTATATCGACGATACCTCTAACATCAACGTTACCGGTATGAAATCCAAGCTCCGCAAAATGAAGAATCTCGGTCTTGTTGTTGTAGACTACTTGCAGCTCATGCAAAGCGATAAGAAAATTGAAAACCGTGTGCACGAAGTCGGTGACATTTCGAGAAATATGAAATTGATGGCAAAGGATCTGGGCGTACCCATTATTTGCTGCGCTCAGCTTTCCCGTGGACCGGAGGGCAGAACCAGTAAAAAGCCTATGCTTTCCGACCTTCGTGACTCCGGTTCGATCGAGCAGGACGCCGATGCGGTTTTATTCCTTTACAGAGAGATGTACTACGATGACGGCACAGGAAAAACTCCCGCAGACGCAAACGTGGCAGAGGTCATCGTTGCCAAGAACCGTCACGGTAGCACAGATAACGGTATCAAGATGAACTGGCGCGGCGAATTCACCAAATTCTCCACCCTTGACCCGCATCACGACGAACAAACATGATCTTTGCAGAATCTTTTGAAAAACGTTTCTTAGAGTTTGCCGACAGGAATCAGCTGCTGAGCGCTCCTTCAGTTTTGGTCGCATTCTCCGGCGGAGCCGATTCCACCGTCCTGCTTCACCTCTTGAAGCGGTATGAATCCCAATATGGTTACTCTGTCACAGCCCTTCACGTAGACCATGGAATTCGTGGTGAAGAAGCGCTCCGAGACGCTGAATTCTGTCAAACCTTCTGCCGTCGTCATGATATTCCCTTTGTTCTTCGTAAAACCGACATTCCCGCAATCGCCGAAGAGCGTGGCACCGGGCTGGAGGAAACGGCACGCGTTGAGCGTTACCGAATTCTTCACGAGTATGCGCAAGACAGTTCCATCGAAACGATCGCTACGGCACACAACGCTACAGACAATTTGGAAACATTGGTTTTCCATTTGGCAAGAGGTATGTCGATTCACGGTGCCGGAGGAATTCATCCTCGGCGCAACGGCATTATTCGTCCGCTACTCCCCTTCTCCAAAGATGAAATCCTGGCATATGCCAAGGGCGAAAATCTTCCCTTTGTGTACGACAGTACCAACGACGACGTCTCGTTTACCAGGAATTTTATCCGCCATAACCTATTACCGGCTCTCCGCCAAATCAATCCAGACGTCGAAGCCGCAGCACTGCGCTTTTCCGAAGACGCACGTCGCTCCGACGGGTTTCTCGATTCTCTGGCGCTTCAGTATATTGACAACACAGAAACGCAAGTACTTGCCGATCTTGACGACGCAATTCTATCTCGAGTTCTACTCATAAAATACCGCAGTATTGCAAACAATGAGATCGGGCGCAACCACATCGATACATTAGTAAGATTAATACGAACCCAAAAACACAAGCGTCTTTCCCTCCCCGGAAAGATCACAGCCATCGTCACACCGTCAGAGTTTCATCTTACCGAAAAAGAATCACACCTTGATGAAGACTCTTGTCAGATTACGTTAACCCAAGGTGAAGATTGTATTTTTCTAAACCGATATCGAATCCGCTTCGTAGATTCTCCTGAGAATGCCACGTTCACCCTATGCAAAGCCGGAATAAACGGAAACCTGTTTGTCAGAACGCGAAATAGCGGAGATACTTACGTAGCGGGCGGCATGACGCGAAAGATCAAAAAGCTCCTATGCGACAGAAAGATTCCCCTCGACAAGCGCCAAAGTCTCCCCTTTTTATGTGACAGCTTAGGCGTGCTTGCCGTTCTCGGCTTACCCGTCGCAGATCGAGTAAACCCAGATAAATATCCTCACTCACAAGATTTGATCTATATCCAAATACAGGACACGTAACAGAAAGGAAGGGTTTATGGAAAACCAGAAGAAATATAATATCAACGATGACATTGACTACGTTATGATCTCTGAGGCTGAGCTGAAAGAGCTGGTCACCAAGATCGCCGGTCAGATAGACGAAGACTATCCCGATCCCACCAAAAAGCTTTTACTGCTGTGTATTCTCAAAGGCTCCGTTGTTTTCATGGGTGATTTGATGAAGACCATCAAACGCCCTGTTGAAATCGATTTTATGAAGGTATCCTCATACGGCTCAGGAACAGTTTCCTCCAATTCTGTCAATATTCTTCTTGACATCCACAGAGGAGATATGAACAATCTGGATATCGTCATCATCGAGGACATCATTGACAGCGGAAAGACCATGAAGTACCTCACACAGTATCTGAAAAACAAAGGTGCGCGCAGCATTCGTGTTGCCGCTCTTCTGGATAAACCCTCACGTCGCGCAGTTGATTTCGATGCCGATTACATAGGTTGCGAGATCGAAGACGAATTCGTTGTAGGTTACGGACTTGACTATGATGAGCGTTACCGTGCTCTTCCCTACGTCGGCGTTCTGAAGCCTCACGTCTACAACTCTTGATTTCTAGCCTGACCCGAGGGCAATATAATAACAACTCCACATTCGGGAAGAAAGGATTTTTTGTCTCAGGTAGACAAAATCATGCAACTACAGAATGAAGAAAAACATACGCTCCATTATTATCACCTTAATTCTTACGATGGCAGTAATCTTTGTTGTCGGCGCAACCCTTGGTCACGTAAACCAAGCAAAAAAACTGACAGACGACAAGATTCTTGAACTGTTCGTTAATATAGGAACCGACAAAGAAGCAGTTAAGTCCGTAACTCTTGATGCCAAAAACAATCTGACGATTGTTTCCACCGAGAATATAGAATACGCACGAAAGATTCAGGACCGACAGTACTTTGTCCGTGATTATCTTGCAAAGTACGTTGATACCTATAATGCTTCTCAGTTTGAAAAAGGCGAAACCAACACAATTGAGGTTAATCTGATCCCTCCCACCGAAATTTCCGCGTGGGTCAGCTTAATTCCCATTGTCATCGTCATTATTGGTTTCGTTGCCATCTATATCTATTTTATCAAGAACGCCGGCTCCATTACCGGAAAAATGAATTCCTTCGGCAAAACCAAGGCGAGGATCACTACGATCGACGCCAAAAAGCGCATTCTGTTTTCAGACGTTGCCGGTGCTGATGAGGAAAAGGAAGAACTGCAAGAGATCGTTGAGTTTTTGAAGGATCCCGCCAAGTACACCAAGCTCGGTGCCAAGATTCCTCACGGAGTTCTTTTGATGGGACCTCCCGGAACAGGTAAAACACTTCTTGCAAAGGCTGTCGCAGGCGAAGCAGGTGTTCCCTTCTTTTCTATTTCCGGATCCGATTTTGTGGAAATGTACGTCGGTGTCGGTGCCTCCCGTGTTCGCGATCTTTTTGAGAAAGCAAGAAGTGCCCCCGCAAGTATTATCTTTATTGATGAAATCGACGCAGTCGGTCGTCATAGAGGCGCAGGTCTCGGCGGCGGTCACGACGAACGTGAGCAGACGCTGAATCAGCTTCTGGTTGAAATGGATGGCTTCTCAGGAAACGACGGCGTAATCGTTATTGCGGCAACCAACCGCCCTGATATTCTGGACCCCGCACTCCTTCGTCCCGGTCGATTCGACCGTCAGATCACTGTGAACTATCCCGACATCAACGGACGTGAGCAGATCCTGAAGGTTCACACAAAGGGAAAGCCTTTTGGAAAAGACGTTGACCTTGCCAGAGTGGCAAAAACAACAGTCGGTTTCACAGGAGCAGATCTTGCCAACCTTCTTAATGAGGCGGCGCTTTTGGCTGCCAGACGTGGAAAATCACTGATTGGCATGGATGAAATCGAAGACTCTATCATGAAGATCATTGTAGGTACCCAAAAGAAATCTATGCAAATGAGCGAGGAAGAAAAGCTGAACACAGCATATCATGAAGCAGGTCACGCAATCGTTGCATATCGCCTGCCCAAGGTCGCTCCTGTTCGCCAGATCTCCATTATCCCAAGCGGTCGTGCTCTCGGCTATACACTGACCGTTCCGGAACGTGACAGATACCACGTATACAAGGAAGAGCTTATTCAACGCATTGCCATGACACTTGGTGGCAGAGCTGCTGAACGCATCATTTACGGCGATTACACATGCGGCGCTTCCGGCGACATCAAGAGTGCCACGGCTACCGCACATCAAATGGTAACACAACTCGGCATGAGTGAGGTACTTGGTCCGATTCTTTTAGGTGGTGACAACAACGAAGTTTTCCTGGGAAGAGATTTTTCTTCTACTCCCAATTATTCGCAAAAAACCGCGGCAACCATTGACGAAGAAGTACACAGTATCATCACC
>JAFQNZ010000147.1 GCA_017395715.1 Clostridia bacterium
AAAACCAGGAATCCCTCATTGACATTACACAGCCTTATTGGGCAACCAACTACATCAACTCGATCACTTACAATGACCTTCTCTTCTGGGTCACAGGTGACCTTTCTCTCCGCTATACCGGCGGTCTTTACTGCACATTCGTAAACCTTGACCTTTACGATATGTATGTTAAAAGCAACTACGATGGCAAATCGATTTACGACATCGTAAATGAAAAGAAGTGGACCATGCAGACCATGCTTGATATGGCGGATATGGTTGACGAAGACACCGACCAAAACGGCTCGGCTTCTGCCAGCGACCGTCTCGGCATTATCTTCGAAGCAAGTGACGTTCTCGACGGTCTTGCATTCGGATGCAAGATCAGCTTTTCCACCAGATCCACCACCAACGGCAAAGACACCATTGCCATTGCTCTGAACACTGACAAGAGAGCTGTTAAATTTGCCGACTATATCAGCACCATGTGGAGCTCTCTTTACGCGTTTGGTATGCCTGATGTCGACTCCGCCAACATGATGCCTATCTTCGCCGAAGGCAACGCGCTCTTTGCTTTCAACAAGATTTATCAGTCTTCCGTATATCTTTCCGACATGGAAAGATTCGCAATCGTTCCCACTCCTATGCTTGATGGAAGCCAGCAGGATTACGCTTCGGGTGCTCACGACGGTCTTACCATCTTCGGTATTTCCAGATATTCCAACAGCCCCATCGCTTCTGCTGCAACCCTCGAACTCATGGCTTACTATGGCAGCCTTCTTGTAACACCTACCTATGTTGAATCGGTTCTGAAGGGTTCTGAAACCATTCACGACCCCGAATCCATCGCTATGATCGATAAGATCCGTGCAGGATTTGACTCTGACTTCGCTGCTGCTTGGTCTGAAAAGATCTCCAACATCGTTCATATTTTCCGCACCAAATCCAATGTTGACCGTTTCTCTTCGATCATCAAAGCAAACTCCCGCACTTGGCCCAGCAACCTCACCTCTTTGCTTGAAACTCTTGAAGAAGTAGCCGCCCAGCAGTAACAATTAAACGACCAAACCGCTTTCCCTGTCGGAAAATCCGATAGAGAAAGCGGTTTTTTGTATCGTTCTATTTGATTTCAACCGTACCGTCAAGCGAAAAGGCGTACAAAAGGGTCTGTTTCACAGGCGCACCAAACACGGTTTCTACAGCCTTTCGGTAATAGGAAAGCTGGGTGGTATAGCGCTTGCGGAGCATCGATGCCGCAGCGGCGCGGTCTTGGGGTGTTCGATCGGTTTTATAGTCGATTAAAAGCAAAGAGCCATCCGATTCTCTCACCAAACAGTCCACAACCCCCTGCACGAGAATGAACTCTTCCTCATACGCCCGCGACTTTTCGGGGTCAAGCGTAAAGTCGGACGCGGGCAAGCGAATGTGAAAACGCTCCTCGCGGTAAACAGCATCGGCATTTTGAATACGTGCAAACAAATCGCTCTTAAAAAAGCGCTCTACTCTCTCTTTTTCAATCAGCGAAGCAATGCCTTCGGTGATAAACGCCTTCTCCACCAATCGGCGAATTTCAGCTTCCACGCCCAAACGCACCGCATTGTCGAAGTCACAGAACTGCATAAACAAGTGCGTTGCCGTTCCCTTTTCGCTGCCGCTGACCGCGTTTTTTTCTTGCATGAAAAGCGGCAAACGGTCAAAGTCTGCCTTTTCCGCACGGATTAACTCTTCTGCTTCATCGTCCAAAATGCCGGGATAAAGACGCGAAACCGAAAGCTTGGTAGGGAGTTTTTGAAGCGCTTCGTGCGGATACTTGAAGGATAAACGCTCTTCCAAAATTTCCTTTGGCACAAGGTCTTTTTCCTCAACTTCATCGCTTTTGACACCGTATGCATTCTCGCTGTAACCGTCCATCGACTGCACAAGTTCAAATGTCATATCCGGTAAAGCGAGTGACAGCCACTCGGCATACGATTTTGCCTGCGAATAGAGATAGGGATGCGCGAACTGTTTATGACGTTCCACAAACGCTTCAAAGGTTTCCACCTTTTTTTGCTTGGGGCCGTTTAAGCTTGCCACCACAATGATCTGCCGTTTGGCACGTGTCAAGGCAACGTACAAAACACGCATATCCTCGTCCACGCTGTTTTCGTGGATCTTGGCGGCAATGGCACGGCGAAAGAGTGTATCGTAACGTAAAAGGCCGTTTTCGGTGCGAAGCTTCATGCCAATACCCATAGTGCTTTCATACACCATTTCGGCAGTTTCGTCTTTCGTGATAAAAAGATGTGTGGTATCGGCAAGGAAAACGTAATCGTATTCACAGCCCTTGGAATGATGGATCGACATGATCTGCACAGCCGACAGATCCACACTGCGATGATACAAAAGTTCTTCTTTTTTTTCGGAGGCGGTGATCTCCTTCACACGCTGAACAAGCCCATGCACACCTTGAAAGCCGCCCGATTCAAAACGGCGGGCAAATTCATAAAAGGCGGAAAGCGGCGCACTGCTCTGCTTCTCTTTTGCCGCAACAGCCGACAAGGGCGTTGTTTGCATGAGATAGCGAATCACCTTGTCAGAGCTTTTCAGCTCGGCAAAACGGCGCGCCTTCTCCACAAACGAAAGGAAAAACTTCACCTTTTCACAAAGGGATGAAGGCTCGCTCTCTTCGGTCAGAACAAACCCACAGAGAGAAGCATACAGCGATGCGGCCGGTGCTTTTTGGCGAATCAAAATCAATTCACTCAACGTAAAACCGAACAGCGGGCTTTTGAGCGTTGCGGCAAGATAAATATCCCTTGTCGGATTATCGATCACATTGAGAAGCGCGATAAGAAGCAGCACCTCGGGATAATCGGGCAAAAAGTCGCCGCCTTTATCGCTCACGCAAGGAAGCGAGAGATCAGCAAGCGCCTTGCGGTACGCGTCGGCTTTGGTCATATTGCGGAGCAAGATCACAATCTCCGAAGGCTTCACGCCGTTTGACACAAGGCGCAAGATCTCTCTTGCCACCACGTCAAATTCATTTAACCGATCGCCGTTTTCGTCCACCTGCCCCCTGTCCACCATAAGATAGCGCGTGGGCAGTTTCAAATCGTCCTTGTCTTCTCGGGCGCACTTGAGCGCATCCCCTGCCATATACGGCACACTGCCGCTGTTGTTGTTAAACAGCTGGTAGAAGACGCGGTTGGTATAGTCGATCACACCGCGATCCGAACGGAAATTATCCGAAAGGAAAATCGTGGCTTGCTTTTGCTTTTTGGTTTCGTCATAGGGTTCAAACTGTGTACGGTATGACGAAAAAATTTCGGGTACTGCCCCACGGAAGCCATAGATCGATTGCTTGATATCCCCTACCATAAAGCGATTATAGCGCGAAATGGCAGAAAAAATGCTGTCCTGCATATCGTTGGTATCTTGGTATTCGTCAATGAATATCGCGTCGTACCGCCCTGCCACAGAATGGGCAAGCGGCGTGGGGTTGCCGTTTCCATCAACAAGAAGCGCCCTTGCATAGCGTTCAAGATCGTTATAGTCAAGAATACCAAAGCGGCTCTTAATTTCGGTATAAGCTGTTTCAAAACGGATGAGTGTACGGTACACCACCGAAAGAATATGATGCATTTCAGCGGCATCTTTCACAATATCGTCACGCGTAAAGGAAAAATACAGCCCCTTGATGTTGGAAAGCTCGGCGGTAAACTCTTTTCGAAGTGCTGCCGCCTCTTCCACAAAATCAGGCTTTGCGCCTTTGTACGTCCCAAGAGAAGGCGACTTGTACACCGCAATTGCATTGGCAATGAAGGAATACTCCTGCCCTTTCAAGGTGTCCCAGCCTTGTACAAAGTGAAGGTCCTCCAAAAAGGCGGGCAGATACTTATCCACCGCCGTGGCATCCTGCTGCAGTTTCTCCACCGCACTTGTGAGAACAAGCTTGTAATAAGAGAAAAATGAATCCAACTTTTTCAGAATTGCCTCTGCAAATACGGTTTTCTCAAACGCTCCTTGAGCGTCTTCTAACTGATGAAGCGTTTCTTCCATCGTGGCAATGCCCTTGGGCAAAGCGGAAAACTTCTTGTAAAAGCCGAGCAAGATCTCTTCAAGCCCCGTATCGCGGTAGTCGGTCAGTTTTTCAAACACCGAAACATCTTCGGGCGTGTTTTCATACAGATCCTCAATCGTTTCTTCCATCACGCGCATCTGTAGCAGCTTGCATTCAGCTTCCTCTCCGATGCGCAAGGATGCGGACAGTTTAAGGTCAGAAAAATGGCGTTTCACAAGATGGAAGCAAAAGCTGTGGATCGTGGAGATCTCCGCACTTTCAAGCTGGTCAAGCGCTGTCAGAATCCTCTCTTCCTGCCAAAGAAGATCTTCGGAAGCATCCTTCTCGCTTCGTAACTCTTTTAATTTTTCGCGAAGTGCCTTGCCGATTCGTGCGCGAAGCTCTTCTGCCGCCGCTTTGGTAAAGGTCACCACAAGCATACGGGATAACTCTGTGTTTTCTTCCCGGGAAAGGATCAGGCGCAAAATTCTCTGCGAAAGCACCGCCGTTTTGCCCGATCCCGCCGCTGCAGAGACCAAAAGGTCCATGATCGGCGCTTCTATGGCCTTTTTCTGATCGGGTGTGGGTGAAAATTTAGCCATCGACAGCCTCTCCTTCCTCTTCGTTTTCAACCTGCATCGTGCGGCAGATCGGTTTCATACGGCAAAAGGCGCAAGGATCATGCTTGCCCTTTTTCTCTTTGGTAGCAACTGCCTTGCCGCCTGCCAGCTCTTTGGCAATCGACACCACCGTTTTTTGTATCGTTTTGGCGAGCTCGCCAAGTTCAGTCAGTGTGGCAAGCGTTGTGCCGGTCTCTCCCGCAAGATCGCCGTCTTTGCTTACCTTGATTGGCAGATAACGCCCTGCCAGCGTGTTTTCCATGGCGGTCAAAATCTCTTTGTCATTCAGAAGCACACCGCTTCTCTGAATACGCTTTTCACTTTGCAAAAGAAGTGCATTCGCATCCTCCTTGCGCTTGTCTTCTTTCGGATTATTCGGCTTTTCCTGTGAGCCAAAGGAGAAATACAACACCCCCGCAGGGATGGGCTTGCCCTTGCAGGAAAGCATTTTGGCAAAACTACCCGAAGAATCACTCGAAAGCGCAAAGAGATACAGGAGCATCTGCATATTCAGCCCCATCAAAGCATCCGTCATTGAAAACTCTTTGTTACCGATCTTATAGTCCACCACGCGAAAATAGACATCACCGTCTTTTTCAAAAACATCCACGCGGTCAATCACGCCCTTGAAGATCACCGACTGGGTATCTGAGATCGGAATCGACTCGGAGATCACACCCTCCTCGCCATACGGCGAAATAGGAAGCTCGAAAAAGCGCGGTGCAAAATCCGAAAGACGGAACTCAGAAAGCAGATTCATGACCAAAAACTCACAGGTTTTCTTCAAACGGTTGATGAGAGCCTGAAAACGGCGGCTCGGATTCCCCTTGGTAAGGGAGGCGGCATAGTTGTCCATCACATCGGAAAGGATCACTCTTGCTTCATTATCCTCCACCGTTTT
>JAFQNZ010000148.1 GCA_017395715.1 Clostridia bacterium
AAGATCGGCAAGGTTTACAGCCTGCAGCTTGGCGTACAGCTTCTTGCCGTCCTTACGGAAGAAGAATTGTATCAAGTACTTCTGCACGAATTTGCACACTTGACCAAAGAATCCAACCCCGCCGACAAGGAGACCCGTCTTGTCAACTTCATCACCGAACGCGACGATTCTCCCATGTCTTCCTATCTCAATCTGCTCTTCCTTCTACCTGACACGGTCTACGTCATAGAATACGTCATCTACCGTATGACCTCTTCAGCGGTAATCGAAACCCTTGCCGACCGAGCCATCGTGAAGCAAGGCAATCCGACAATTGCTGCAAGCTCGCTTGCAAAAATTGCTTTCTACTCGCTGTTTGAACGCGAACTGAACGATTTCATCGAAGACCATATTTTCGCTCCCGAAACACCTCGCCGTGACGCTATTACCATAAAGATCAACGCTTTTTGTAAAGCCCTCGAAAAGCGCGAGACCTTCTGGCGTCAGATCCTTGCCAACGAGATTCAGCCTCGCTCGGCATCCCACCCGATTTTGCGTACAAGACTTGAAAACATCGGTGTCAGCGAATATACCGCCATCCTGCCGAATGATACAGGCATTTACCGCGAAGAATGTGAGAAGGCAATCGCACATATCGACAAACTCATCTTTGAAAGCTTCTCGGAGGATTACGAAAAAAAACGCGAAAACGAATATCTTCGCCCCCTTCGCATCGTAGAGGAATGGCAAAAGCGTGAAACTCCCCTTGCCGCAGAAGAAAGCCGCAACGTGATCGATGCGCTTGGCATACTCGGCAGAACCAAAGAGCTTGAAGCGCTTTGCGATGAGATTATCGCCAATACCGAAAACGTCTTCGCCACGCCCCACGCTCTCATGTCCAAAGGCGTTTGCCTCTTGAACCGCTATGATAAGGAAGGCATTGACTACATCTACCGCGCCATCGATATCAATCATAATTACTTAGAAAGCGGACTTGAACGGATCGGTGAATTCTGTTGCCTGATGGGTCTTGAAACCGAGCTTGAGGAATACCGTGAAAAAGCTGTGGAACTCCAGCAAGAAAACAACGACAGCTTTGAGCACTCCGCCAACCTCACCGCGCGCGACAATCTGGTTGCCGACACCATGCCCAAAGAAATGCTCGACAGCATCCTTGCCTATATCAAGAGCATCGATCATGAAGACGACGTGGATACGGTTTTTCTCGTCCGCAAGATCGTTAACGATCACTACTTCACGAGCGTTTTCATTGTAAACTTCAAGATTGGCACAGAGCCCGAAACGATCGACAGCTTTATGGATGCACTCTTTAACCATCTCGATACCCGTCCCGAGGATTGGCAGTTCTCGCTCTTCCTTTACGACTCGGTCACCGCGCCCGCTGTCAAAAAGGTCAAAAACAGCTGTGTCTATAAAGCCCCGTTGGAATAATGTTTCACCTTCATAAAAGGATATAACCATGGACAAAATCATCGAATTTTTGAAAGAAGCCCTCACGCCCGCGCAGCTACTCGGCTATGCGGCAATGGCTTGCTGTCTCTTATCCTATCAGTGCAAAAAGAACAAGCACTATTTCTTCATGCAGACCGCCTGCGGCATCGCCTTTACGTTGCATTTTTTCCTGCTTGGCGCATGGTCAGCTATGCTACTCAATGCGGTTGCCGCTGTGCGCGGTGTCTTCTTCTCGCTTGGGGAAAAATTCCACAAGCAGTACATACACCTTTCGATCCAAGCGGCGCTTCTCGTCTGCTCTGTCCTTTCGGTCGCAGTCTTCGGTGAAGTGTGGTGGATCGCCATCTGCATTTTCCTGGCACAATCGGGCGGCACCCTCTCGCAGTGGACAAGAAACGGCAAGACCATCCGCATGACACAAATGCTGTGGGTTTCCCCTTTCTGGCTTGTCAACAACTTCTATTACTTCACCATCGGCGGCATTTTGACCGAAAGCTTCAATATCCTTTCGGTTCTCATCTCCATGCTCCGCTTCCATAAAACAGGCTACGATAAAACATGAAGCTTTACGCCCCCAATTATTACAAGGATTTTCACTGTATCGCCTCGGCTTGCAAACACTCCTGCTGTGTGGGATGGGAAATTGACATCGACAAAGACTCGCTTTCGCGCTATCAGAACATGACCCACCCGTATGGTGAAATCATCCGCAAGCACATCGAAATGCAAGACGATACCGCCTGCTTTGCCCTCACTCAAGAGGAACGCTGCCCTTTCTTAAAGGAAAACGGGCTGTGCGATATGATTCTAAACCTTGGTGAAGACTCGCTCTGTCAGATCTGCCGTGACCATCCGCGCTTTCGTAATTTCTTTTCGGATAGAGAGGAGATCGGCATCGGTCTTTGCTGTGAGGAAGCGGCACGTCTTGTGCTGTTTCAAAAGGAGAAAACCGAGATCGTCCTGCTCTCCGATGACGGCGAAAAGGAAGAGCTGTGGGAAGAGGAAGAAGCACTTCTCTCCTTACGCGAAAAGCTGTTTGCCATTCTGCAAGATGACACACTCCCCCTTTCCGAGCGCGCTGACAGAATGCTACAGGAAGTGGGTGCCGAGCCGATCACCGATCTTCACGTGTGGATTAAACGCCTTTTGGGGCTCGAACAGCTTGATGTCGCATGGCAGAAGCTACTTAACCAGCTTAACACTCAAGAGAGAACGCCGCGAACCCTCGATTTACCCCTTGAAAAATTCCTGCTCTATCTCCTTTACCGCCACCTGCCAAACGCAGAGGACGAGAGCGAGATCCGCGCCACCGTGCGCTTTGCCTGCCTCGGCTATCTCCTGATCAAAACGATCTGCGAAAAAACAAACACCCCCATCGAAGAAGCCGCCCGCCTGTTTTCTTCCGAGATTGAATACTCTGAAGAGAATACCCGCACTTTGTTGGAATTGTTAGCATAAAAAAAAACGAGAGCCTGACGCTCGTCGTTCGGAAGGACAGTTTTGCAAGAATACGGTATATTTCGCAAGAGATATGCCGTATTCTTGCTTTTTTAGATCTTACGCGGTTCTACG
>JAFQNZ010000149.1 GCA_017395715.1 Clostridia bacterium
GAGAGGGCTTGACCCGTACTCCTACACAAGAGAGGAATGGGAAGCGTACTGGAGAAAGGTAAACAGCAATGGATGAAGTGAAAATCGGATACGAGATCAGCAAGGAAAGATGGGAAGAAGCCGCAGAGAACATGGAGCAGGTCGCTCCTATGATCGCAGCTTGGCTCAAAAAGCAGAACTTCGAGGGGCGTGGCAACGAGGACGCAAAGGAGTTTATGAACGACGCACAGCTTGCGGTTGTGGCACTGAAATACGTTGCAGAATTTGCGTCAGACAAGTGCAGGTTTCTTCCGCTCGGTTAATATGCCACGCAGAGACGCACAGAGCGGCTCACAGCGGTCGATTACCGATTGGTAACATAGAAACCTATCTGAAATCAAAAACGCCGTACAGGGCGTTTTAGGCGGCTTTACGAAGGGGTTATAAAATGAGTTCATTTGAAATCAGACGAGGAGACATCTTTTACATCGAGAAACACGGGTGGCAGTGCGGAAGCGAACAGTTTTCCGGCAGGCCCGGCGTGGTAGTGTCGAATGACGTGAACAATAGGAGAAGCGGGACGGTCGAAATTGTGTACTGCACAACGAAGCCCAAAGAGTCCATGCCTACGCACGTCCAAATATTGAGCACAAGGTCGCCGAGCACAGTGCTGTGCGAACAGATTACCACCGTCAGCGTGGAGAGACTCGGTGATTATATCGGCAGATGCAGCGAGGAGGAAATGGCGGAAATCGACTTGGCACTCGCGGAGTCGATTGGGATTTGCCTTATGCCATCACCACACGCGAGAGAACCCGAAGTGGAAGATGGAATCGAGGAGGATCCTCCCGAAGATGAAGAGGATGGCGGGGACGAAACTTTCGTCAAGATCAAGACCGAACGGGACACATACCGGGTGATGTGCGAGAAATTGATCGACAAGATCATCCGGGCTCGTGTTGATGTGACGAAAGTGTGACGATGTGCTGAATTTATGGTAAAGGAGAAAACAACAGAATGGTTGATTACGAGAAAAATCTTGACAACGAATCCGTTTTATTGTATAATAATAGAAATAGCGCAGTAGACGGAGGTGTTTTTATGAAAGCAGTAGACGCGCTCACTGTTGCGCTGAGAGCTACAAACACGACGCAGGCAGAAGCGGCTGCTCGAGTCGGTTGGGTTCCTCAGCAGCTCAGCAGTAGAATTACGAGAAATTCGCTGAAAGCGGATGAGTTCTTTGAGGTTCTTGAGGCGATTGGCGTTGAGGTTGTTTTGGTAGACAAATCAACCGGATTGGCAATCAATCTCACGTCGCCGAAGAGACGAGTTAAGAAGATGGTGAACAGAGTCATCTACAACAATGTGGCGGCGACCTATGTAGCCGACAACTTCTATGCGGATGGCGAGAACGAGTACGGCGAGGACGGATATGCAACGGAGCTGTTTGTCGATAAGGAAGGCAGATATTTCTTTGTGGACTACCACAAGGATGATCCGAAGCAAGACGAGATCAGAGTAACGTCCAAAAGTGCAGTTGATGACTTCATCGAGAAGTACGGGAAGAAGAATGCTGTTCCCCCTGTTGACGAAGAGTGACAAGATCCCTGTTCGGTATTACCGAGCAGGGTCTTTTTTATTGCTTGTTGCTTGTTCAGAAAACAAGCAACAGGCAAGCGACCTCGCCTGTGATGCTTGCTTTTGTCTGCATGATTGATGATATTTGAAAAATATTTATAAAAATATCCGTAGAACTATTGACAAAGGAGCGGTAATGTGGTATAATAAATCATAGATAAAAACCACCCCACAAAGGAGACCAAAATGGGAAAGATCAGAGAATACGCGGCAAGGGTTCAGCACGAAGTAATCGGCAAGCTCACCCGGAAGCCCGAAAAAGAATGGACCACTGATTGGTTCACAGGTGAACGTAAGTATGGCGGCAGCAAGTTTTACATCGACGAAGGCGGAAATGAATACTTCGTGAATGATAAGACTGGCGGCGTTGCCATTGTAACCGCTGATGGCGGCGTGATCTGATTTTTTTACGAAAGAGTTACCAAGTGGTATACAAAAGCAAGGATGGAGGTACTTATATGCTTACGATTGACAAGGCAAAAGCCTACACGCTGCCCGATGGGTCATATTTGAAGATCGAATGTGGCGGCGGCGAAGGACAGGGATGGCAGTCTGTTGACATTGCCATTGTAACCCCCGACGGTAAAGAGGCAGTTCTGTGCGCGGTAGACCACAGCGAAAAAGCCGGGCTGAGAACATTCGTGTACTCCGAGGATGATGAGGAGCCGATCTTCGTCTATATGAAC
>JAFQNZ010000150.1 GCA_017395715.1 Clostridia bacterium
TACCGGCAGCTATTGAAACTGCGGTAGAAGATGCAGGCTTTTGGGCAAGTATTCCTCTGTGGCTTGTTACAATCTTGGGAAGTCTTTTCATAACCATAATGTCATTCATTATGATATTCAGAATACCCGCCAAGAAGAAAAACACCTCATCCCAGCCAAAGGAAAAACGGTGTTTGACTCCCGCTTCGCTTTCTGAAAGAAGCCGCTCTGCCTCGCGCACAATATCGCAGGTCGGCGGATCGTAATCCGCGTCTTTCAAAATGAAATACGCCTCTTCAAAAATGTCGCTTTTCGGGCTTTTGATCTGGATCACACGCTTTTCGCATCCTTTTATCATCGATTCAGGAGAACCATCCTTTCACTTTTTTCCATGCCGACGACACACTTTCCACAACCTTAAAGCGCACGACGTATTCCTTGTCCTCGTCTTCGGTCAAAAGCCGTACCTGACTCGGGGTAAAGCCCGCTTCAGACAGCGCTTCTCCCGCCTCCGCCGAGGAGGTGCAAAGCGGCGGATAGACCATGCACCACCAATTCTTGCCCGCCCCGTCGCCGATCAGCACCCGTAAGGATAAATATTCACCTGCAGGCAGGCGCATGCCTTCATATTCGCGCGTGGGATAATATTCCCGACAAAGCGAAACGGTCACATCGTGATCATATCCCGCCGCTTTGACAGTCTCTTCGGCAAGCAATTCAATGTCGAGGAGCAAAGAAGAGAGCAAAGCTTCGGCTTCCTCTTTGGATTCACCTTCGTTGATCACATCGCCAAAAGCCGAAAGGATCGCATCGCGCACCGAAAGCTTTAGCTTCTGCTCGTCTTCCTCATCCGAGTGCGCAAGCACATGAAGGCGGATCACCCCGTCATACACCGCCGAAGCATCGTGAAGCGGCAAAAAGACAAAAAGCATCACCACAGGAAGAAGAAGTGCCGAAAAGACAATGAGAAAGTGTTTCATAAAAGTGTACTGTTTCATAAAAAATACCCCGTCAAAACCATAGTACCGATAGTCTTGACGGAGTTTTCCTGTTTTATTCGTAAGAATGGAAAAGTTTTCCTGTTATAAACTTATTAATCTGAAACACCTCATCCGTCAGCCTGCGGCTGCCACCTTCTCCCACTGGAGAAGGCTTGGTTCATGCGTTCATACTTACAATCAAATACACTCTACATTTGATAATATAAGTAAACAACTATACAAAGCCTTCTCCAGTGGGAGAAGGTGGCACGCGAAAAAACGCGTGCCGGATGAGGTGTTCGGACACGATTGTTGTTAACCGTATTTAGAACAAAAAGCTTTCGATAGCAAGCTCAAGGCTCGCCCTTTGGGAGAGCTCCCGCGAAAGCGGGTGAGAGGGTTCTTTTCACTCGATTCTGCCCTCTCCGTCGGCTACGCCGCCACCTCTCCCAAAGGGCGAGGCTTTTGGCTAAAACATTCTCAATCACGATCAAATACTCTCTGCTATATTCGATTAGAAAAAACACACTCCTGTCCCGACCTGCAAAAAAAACAAAGCCACTTTTTACAGTGACTTTGTCCTGAAACACTTATTTCTTGCTGTCAATATAATTCTGCAAAATGATCTCGGCAGAGAGGGTATCCACCACCGCTTTGCGTTTGCCGCCGCGCGTGTCGGTCTCATTTAAGATGCGATGCGCCAGCATGGTGGTACATCGCTCGTCGTACAGCACCACTTCCCTGCCTGTTGCTTCTTTGATCATCTCGGCAAGGGCTGCTGCTTTTTCGCTTTTTTCGCCTCTTGTGCCGTTCATGTTGATCGGATTGCCCACCACAATGGCGGCAACGTCAAATTCCTTGGCGTAAGCATCGATCTGTTCGAGAAGCACTTCCACACGGCGTGTGCGTATCGTACCCACGCCGCGCGCCATAAAGCCTGTGGGATCGCTCACCGCAATGCCTGTGCGCGCTTCTCCGTAGTCCACACCGAGATAGCGTTTGTTTGTCATAGTCCACCTCTCATTATCAAAAAAGATGCGTGCGGCGGAGTGCCACAGCTGCCTCGGTCTTGTCATTCAGCCAAGCGAGGATTTCTTCCTTGGCAAGGGAGTCTGAAAGACTGCCGATGATTTCATGCTTTTCGCCCTTGTATAAACGGCAGGTAAGATCGGTCACCCCCGCTTCTTTCATTTCCTCTGCCAAAGCCGTAATGCCCTCACCCATACCGCCGAGCGGGTCGCGCTCGCCCGAAACAAAGAGCATCGGCAAACCTTGCGGCACTTCTTTGACCCAATCGTCACTTGATATATACTGCATCAGACGGAACATATCATAGTAGCCATCGGCGCACATGGCATGACCGCTCAAAGGGTCATCGGCGCGCCGTGCAAGGGCTACGGGATTGGTGGTTACCCAACTTCCCACCTCAGGAAACTGTTTGTCAAACTTTCCGATCATCAGTTTTTCCACATCATCCGACGGGGTTCTGCCCGCTTTTTTTACGAGCTTTTCAAGCTTCTTCTTTTGGAAGTAAGAAACACGGATCTTTTCACAAGTACCGCTGATGATCGCGCCGTCAAGGGTATCCTTGTGTGACGCCATATACGCGCGAAGCACAAAACTGCCAAGGCTGTGTCCGAACACAAAAAGCGGCAAATGGCGAAAGCGTTTACGGATGATTGCCACCATCGATTGCATATCTTTCACCAGCACCACGTCACCGTCTTTTTCGGCAAAACTACCGTACAGTCCACCCTCGGCAACACTTCTGCCATGCCCCGCATGGTCATAGGCATATACCGCAAAGTCATGCTCGCAGAGATAGTTCAAAAAATCTGCATACCGTCCGCTGTGCGAACGCATACCGTGAAGCACAAGCACAATGCCGCGGGGGAGATTTTTCGGCATCATGGCGCGGTAATATATATTATCAGTCTGATTGGCTGAGGGAAAATACCCCTCACGCATCGTATCGTTCATACCCGTCTCCTTGTGTCTTTTTACACCGAAAAAGGAAGCTCATTCTTTTGAATATACGCCGCCACCTGTTCGCGCGTGGGAATGCGGAAGCCCTTGCCCTCGCGTGCCAAAAGGTCGGCAATGGCGGCATAACCGCACGCGTCTTTGGCACCCTCATGGAGCATATATTCAGCGGCAAACACAGCGGATTCCACGTTGACATAGCCGAGCGTGATCGCCTTGTCGGCGGCATCGGTTACAAAAATAATGCTGTAGGTTCTGCCGTCATACAGGAACAGTCCGCGGTTTTTCATGCGAATCACATAGACGTCCGCCGCGATCTTCTGCGCGATGGTTAAACAGCATTTCAGTGCCGTTTCCACGTCCCGCACAGGCATGGACGTAAACTGCTCTGCCGTATCGTCGGTGGTATAAAGCGCCTTGAGAGAGGCACCCTTGACCGATACCGCACGCAGGAGAGTTTCCTCGGAAAGATCCATACACACGGGAATACCAAACGTATCGCACTTTTCGAGTGTATGAATGGCAACATATCCGTCCGTCTCGGCAGAAACAAACACCGCATCGGGCTTAAAGCCGATGGCTTTGTCCACGTCCTCCGCCGCCATTTTGGCAGAAGCACCGCGGTAGCGCACCGTGCGCGGCTCGGCATACCCGCTTTCGCAAAACGAAACGATCATGCCCGTCTGCGAACCATCATCGCTCGCCACAGCATCCACGTTGATGCCGTTATCCGAAAAGAACTGTGTCAACCTCGAAGCGTTGCCGTCTTTGCCCACGCGGGAGCAAAGAAACGCATCCGCACCCAAAAAGGTTGCGGCAAGCGCAGCATTGCCCGCAGGCCCACCCGGCAAAAAGAGGTATTGCTCCTCATCGCACACCTCGCCTAAGCCCGGCAGGCGCTTGAATTTCATCAGCATTTCAATTGCCACATCACCAATCACAAGCAGTTTTTTTGCCATACAGTTACACTTCCCTTCGGAATGGAATCCTATTGTTCATATTATAAACGATATTTTTTTCTTTGTCAATAAGCACAAAAAAACAAAGCCCCGAAAAATCGGGGCTTTGCCGTAGATCAATTACTTAGCAAAGGTAGTCATGCCGGTATAAACGGCATTGTTTTCAGCATCGGTGACGGTGTTATTGAAATTCTCTGCAGCGTTTGCAAAGTCAATCTTTTTCAGGAAGAGAACACGAATGTTCTTGGTTCCTTCAGCACCTTCTGCTGTTTGATAATATGCATTAAGCTTTATTCGTTGGTAACAGCGTTGAAAGTAGCAGTTTCTTCGTTGTTTTCAGACGTAACGTTTGTGTTGTTTACAGCGCAAACACCAGCAGCCACTTTGGAACAGGTTATAGCTCCGCTGGCAACACAATCCTTTATCGTCATAGGATGGTTACCCGCGCTGGCAACAAGAGATGCCGCAGCGTCGCCCGTAGAACTGATCGCGCCATAGTTTGCGCAGTTTGTGATCTTGTTATCACCCTTTGCAGAGCCACTGCCCAGAAGACCGGCAGTCCAGTCGCTCGAAGTAATGGAAGCGTAGTTCACGCAGTCCTTCATATCGAGCTTGTCTTCGGTGCTGCCGTCGGTGGATCCCACGATACCGCCACAGTTGGGAGCGCGGCCGGTGCCGACTGCATAAACCGAAGAATTCGCATCCAAAGTACAGCCATAGAACGAAATGGCGTTTGTCACGGTACTGTTATTCTGCGCACAGCCGCAAATACCGCCAACGTTGATCTGCTCACCAAATACACCGGTCAGAGAAACGTCCACGTTTTCAAGCTTGATGTTTTCAAAGTGACCTCTGTCAGCAAAACCTGCCACACCGCCGACAAAGCTTCTTGCGATTGTGCCGAGTTCAGCGGCAACTGCCGTGAGAGAGCAGTCTCTGAGTGTCAGATTCTTAATGACACCGCCTGCTTCCAAATGATCGACAAGAATACCGCTACCGTTACCTACAAAATCGGTGTTTTCGAGATGGATACCGCTGATAACGTGACCGTCACCATCGATAGTACCGTCAAAACTATAAATAGGGGTCCAAGCTTTTCCGGTCATGTCAATGTCAGCTGTCAGCTTGGCTGTGTAAGCTTTGCCAATGCCATCAGCTTCGATTCTGAACGCAATGAGGTCTTCCGCAGATCCGATTTCGTAAACGCCTTCACCGTTGGGAGTGAGACTGCCGGTGGCAGTGGTGATGGGAGTGGTAGTGCCGGGCGTGGTGGTAATAGCGGTGGATGTGCCGGGAGTAGTGGTGGTAATAGCGGTGGATGTGCCGGGGGTAGTGGTGGGCGTAGTTGTCACGTTGCCGGGCTGAGTAGCAACGGGAGTGGTGGCAACCGGAGCCTTGGGAGTGGTAGCAACGGGAGTGGTGGCAGTAACTTCTTCGCTGCCGCAAGCAACAAGTGTAAACGCGAGAAGAACAACTGCCACAACAACAAGAGAGAGTGCTACAAGTGTTTTTTTCATATTATCCTCCAAAAAATCAAGATTCTTATGGGCCGTGTCGCCTCAGTTCAGGCTTTCAGCAACAAAAGCACACAGAATCTTTTTATTAACCCTTGTATTATATCACAGATCAACATATCTGTCAAGTTCTTGGAGATCTTTTTTAATTGATTCACAAAAAAAACAAAGCCCCGAAAAAATCGGGGCTTTGCCGTAAGTTGGTTTATTCACCGAGTACAGCGGAACCGGTGAAAACAGTTGCACCTGCACCGTCGGTAACGGTAACGGTGAAACCGTTCACCTCAGTTACGGGAACACCGGTAAAGATGTTACCGAAGATCACAATGTCTTCGGGAGCTTGGTAATAGTCGCCGTCAGCGGTCACAGATTTGTAAACTTCGCTTCCGAGCTTACCTTCATAAGTCTTAACGGTAGCATTATCCTGGGTGAAGGTTACCTTGATATTGAGTTCATTCACCTTGTTCAGATAAGAAACATCTGCAAGGAAGAGAACGCGAATGTTCAATTTACCTTCGCCCGCATCCTGTATCTGATAGTAAGCCGCAAGATCGGTTTCATCGCCCTTGGTAATGGGATTTACAATCGAAACGACCTTGGTAGCATCGTCAACCGTAA
>JAFQNZ010000017.1 GCA_017395715.1 Clostridia bacterium
CGGCATCCGCCTTAATATGCTCCACCACGATCGGTTCGGTAAGCGCACGGTAAGCGGCACTTGCAAGCGATCCGCCTGCCTTGGGTTGAGGTACAACATTCACAAATTCGGCATTCGGCAACGCCGCGCGTTCGGTTACGATCGCACGGTTCAAATGTTCACAGCATTGAATCGCAACATAAATTCCGGCCTCAGAAAACACACGGTAAAGCGTCTCCCAAAGTCGCTCGGCAACATCGGGGCGCGAATTGGAACCGATACTGTTCCCTGTCACCTCGCTGGTAGAACAGCCGATCACAACAATCATTCCTCGCGAAAGACCCGCTTTTTCGATAAGTTCTTTGGATGCAAGCTCTAATTGTTCGCAAAACATAAGTTTCATTCTCCCTTTTTCACAAATCCAAAGTATTTTAACACAGTTTTTCTTCCTTGTCAATTCCAATCAAAAGGATTTTTATTTTCCTTTACCGACACATTTCACGCTTTTTTTCAAAAAGATTATGTCATACTCAAAACAGTGTTATATCAGACATCGGGATAGGTTTCATCAATCCCAAGCCACTCGCAGGTAAACCCAACCGCATCTTCTACCACCGCAAGACACGGTCGTGTTCGATAATACGCTTCGGTTCTTTCGTTGGCTCGCGGATCATCGCCGTTATCCACAACAGAGGATTTTTGCGCTCTGAGTGCTAAAATTTCACGGCAAATGATCGACCCGTTACGGTCGGCAAAAGACTTTGCCATATCCTGTATGAATGAATAATGTTCCGATTTTAACTGAGCGCTCGGTACAGAATTTCCTCTCACAACACCCGCCACCATAAACATAGCGGAACAAGTACCGCATATATGGCGCATACGGGCAACACCGCCGCCAAAAGAAGAAGCAAGCTTCATGGCTGTTTCGAAATCGATCTCTATTACATCACAAAAAGCGCCGAGAACAGCCTGCGAACAGTTATACCCTTCTAAAAACAGTGTCTTGGCTTTTTCTTGTCTTGTCATATCCAAACACCTCTTTTTGCTCTTGATTTCATACACCGTATTATATCACAAAGGATCACCAAATGCAAGAAAAATGCAAACATCTCTGAAGATCTGACGAAATAAAAAAATATGTCATGCCTCTCTCTTGTAAATAAACAATAATTATGTTACAATACAGTAAAGTGTATGATTCTACCGAAAGGCAACAAAACATGAAAAAACGAATTCTGACCGGTATTACCGTTGTTGCGGTATTACTTTTCCTCATAATCTTTGCCATTTGGCAAAACCAATCGGATACCGAAGACACCCCGCCGCCTGTTCCCGAAGATTCCTGTGATGCTTTGATTCTTGTTGACCCAAGCAAACCCAATCCAAGCAACCAATACGACTTAAAGCACCTAAAAAAGAACAGCGATTCCTCCGACCGATATCTGCCTGTAGGTATCGACACCAACTCGCTTTATTATGAAAAAGCGCTCGCTGTGCATATCAACCGCAGTCTGCCTTTAACCGAAAAAGACTTTTGCCATTACGGACTGTTTGAAAAAAACAATAAACCGTTCGCCATTTTCCATTCTGAAGTCTCCACGAAAAAAAACGCAGAGCGTCTGTGTCATCTGCTGCTCTGCTACCGTGATTATTTCCCCATCCTTCTTTTCGGCAAGTTCGATGATACAACCGCCACGCTCCTATCCGATGTTTGTCAACTTTCCTCCGCATCTATCAACGGCATCACATATTTCTACCAAAATCTTTCGGTAAAGACACACGAAACAAGCGGATCGCTCCTTTTACACTTTCAAAAAACGCCGCGTACTCTGGATTTGAGCAAAAAAATGGTTGCATTGACCTTTGATGACGGACCGAGTTCCCACACCGCACAAATCCTTCAATCGCTTACTAAATACCACGCCAAAGCCACTTTTTTTGTTAACGGCGACCATGTAATCGAATATCCTACCGTAATCGAAGATATTTTTGCCAATCAATCTGAGATCGGCAATCACACCAATCTTCACGAACTGTTCGAACACAACACACAAGGTATCATTCGAAAAAGTATAGAAGAAACCAACAAAAAGGTACGAAAAATCATTGGAATCGGCACTTTCGTGGTACGTCCGCCGGGCGGCGGAACGCTTGACAGATATCAAAAGCCCGTCACACTCGGATACCCCTTGATTCGTTGGAGTCTTGATACACTCGATTATATCGAGCACCAAATTGCATCTTCACTTCTCGAACGTATCCAGGCACAGGTTCGTCACGGAGAGATCATTTTGATGCACGACACCAAACCCATCACGGCAGAAGCATCAGACTGCATTATTTCATATCTGACTTCACAAGATTTTCAACTTGTCACCGTCAGTGAACTGCTTGAATTTTCATCGGATGGTGCAGTTGCCGACCGCGTGTACAACAATACCTTTTCTAAAAAATAATCCCGATTTGATCTCGGACCAGCTTTTCGACATTGTATTTTTCTCTTATTCGCATACATTAAATTACGATTATAGATTTTGGTGTATTTATTTTTCATATAATAATTGACTTTTTTGTCCGAATCAGCTATAATAAGGTTACAAAAAAAATAAGGAGAAAAACTATGGCCAAAAAGTTATTCACCAAGGTTATCGCTATGATTCTGCTCCTGTCCATGATGCTGACACTTGCAGTTGCTTGTGGCGATTCCGAAACAACCACCAAAAAGCCTGGCGACTCCACTGCGCCTACAACCGAAAACAAGGTTCCCGGCACCGGTCCCGAAGGCACCACTCCCTCCACTCCCTCTGATACCACTCCCATAGAGTACCCTGTACAGCTCGATGGTATCAAGGAGCATCTTGAAGACACCACCGTTCAGTTTGTCTATGTTGAAGGTAGTAGCGGTACTTACACTGCCGACTCCATTTGGATCGACGAAGAAACCGCCGGCGAAATCGACGCTGTTGACCAGCAGATCATCGATAGAAACAACCGTATCTACGAAGATCTCGGCGTCTCCATCGAAGCTTTCACCGACCCGACCCTCGGTATCTCCGGTCTTCAGACTTTTGCTAAGACCTACTTTGACGTTCAGGATCCCGGCCTTGACGTGTACTGCGGCTATCAGTACTACGACCTCAAGACTGCTCTTTCCGGCCATCTTTTGAACCTCAATACCATCGTCAATGAAAACCAGGAATCCCTCATTGACATTACCCAGCCTTACTGGGCAACCAACTACATCAACTCGATTACTTACAACGACCTTCTCTTCTGGGTCACCGGCGACCTTGCTCTCCGCTTCACCGGTGGTCTCTACTGCACGTTCGTAAATCTTGACCTTTACGATATGTACGTCAAGAACAACTACGACGGTAAATCGATCTACGACATCGTTAACGAAAAGAAATGGACCATGCAGACCATGCTCGATATGGCTGATATGGTTGACGATGATACCGACCAGAATGGTAAAGCTTCTGCTGGTGACCGTCTCGGTATCGTTTTCGAACCCAATGATGTTCTCGACGGTCTCGCTTTCGGATGCAAGATCAGCTTCACTTCCAGAACTATCGAATCCGGCAAAGACGTGATCAGCATCGCTCTTAACAACGACGAAAGAGCTGTTAAGCTTGCTGACTACATCAACACCATGTTTAAATCTCTCTACGCTTATAACGCCGGTGACGCCGACTCCGCCAACATGATGCCTCTCTTTGCTGAAGGCAACACCCTCTTTGCATTCAACAAGATCTATCAGTCTTCCGTTTACCTCTCCGGTATGGAAAGATTCGCTATCGTTCCCACTCCCATGCTCGATGAAAATCAGGCTGATTACGCTTCGGGCGCTCACGACGGTCTTACCATCTTTGGTATCTCCAAGTACTCCAACTGCCCCATCGCTTCTGCCGCAACCCTCGAACTCATGGCTTACTACGGTAGCCTTCTCGTAACACCTACCTATGTTGAATCGGTTCTGAAGGGTTCTGAAACCATTCACGACCCCGAATCCATCGCTATGATCGACAAGATCCGTGCAGGCTTCGACTCCGACTTTGGCGCAGCTTGGTCTGAAAAGGTAAGCAACATCGTTCACGTTTACCGCAGCGAATCTAGCGTTTCCAAATTCGCTTCTGTTATTAAGATAAGTTCCCGTCAGTGGCCTTCTGAGCTTAAGAAACTTCTCACAGAGCTTGAAGAAGTTGCAGCCGAACAATAAATTTCAAATAAAAAAGACGGTCTTTTGACCGTCTTTTTTCATACATTATCGATAATAAGAAAGAAGCTCCGTGTAAACGAAGCTTCTTTGCATTTCATCTTATTTTCTTCCTCTGTTAAGGAGATCCATGATTTCAGAAAAACCATCATCCGATTCAGGCTTGGTTTCAACTTCAACCCCATCGGAAGTAGCAGTAGCTACATCAGCTACTGCAGTTGCAGGCTTTACAGTAGCTTTTTTCGCAGAAGCGGTAAAACCGGTAGCAATCACGGTGATACGCATCTCGTCTTCCATCTGAGGATCAAATGTAGCACCCCAGATATTATTGGAATCGGGATGTGCTTCCTTGGTAACCATATCAACAGCCGCATACATTTCATCAAGACCGATATCGGGCGATGCTGTGATGTTGATCAAGATACCTCTTGCACCCGAAATAGAGGTTTCGAGAAGCGGGCTGGAAATAGCAAGCTTAGCAGCCTGTTCAGCCTTATCCTTACCGGTAGCAGAGCCAACACCCATGTGGGCAAGACCGGCATCCTTCATAATGGAGGTAACGTCAGCAAAGTCGAGGTTGATCGTACCAAAGCCGGAAACAAGGTCGGAGATACTGCTCACACCATGCTTCAGAACGTTATTTGCTTCAGCAAATGCGTTAAGGAATGTAATCTTAGTGGTAGAGATCTGCTTGAGTCTTTCGTTGGGAATCACAAGGAGCGAGTCAACATTTTCAGAAAGCTTGACAATGCCTGCCTCAGCCTGTGTCATTCTCTTTTTGCCTTCAAACAAGAAAGGCTTGGTAACAACGGCAACAGTCAGAACACCCATGTCTCTTGCAATTTTAGCCACAAGAGGGGCTGCACCTGTACCTGTACCGCCGCCCATACCGGCAGTGATAAATACCATATCCGCACCGCGAATAGCAGCTGCGATATCTTCTGCGCTTTCGTCAGCACTCTTAGCGCCGATTTCAGGGTTGCCTCCTGCACCGTGACCCTTGGTAATCTTTTCGCCAATTGCCACCTTATAGGAAGCAAGAGACTTAATCAAAGCAGCTTTATCGGTATTAACCGCAATAAACTCAACATTCTTAACACCGTTTTCAACCATGTGGTTAACAGCATTATTACCTGCGCCGCCCACACCAATTACCTTAATCTTGACATTAAATTCAGATTCCATCATTTCTTCGTATGCCATGATGCATGACCTCCTGATAGCTTATATTTTGTGTTTGATATCACTACGCTATACTATATGTATA
>JAFQNZ010000151.1 GCA_017395715.1 Clostridia bacterium
GGCGACGGACTGAAATGCACCGAAAAGACGGTTTCGATCTGTGCCAAAGATTCGGGTGGACCTTACAGCTATCAAGTTGTCGGAAAACTCATTGATGCTGCCAAAAAAGAAAATGCCGAATACGCAGTCGATATTTATCCCAGCTACGGCTCCGATGTAGAAGCAACGCTTAGCGCGGGTTTCGACATTCGCCACGGTTTGATCGGACCCGGTGTATATGCCAGCCACGGATACGAAAGAAGCCATATTGACGGTGTCTATAACACCTTAAAGGTTCTGAAAGGTTATCTTTCCATATAACAGAAAAAGCCTATGCCAATCGGCACAGGCTTTTTCTGTTTTGATTGTTAGCCGTTCATCAACATCTGAACGAGCATGAATACAACACCGGCAATCATAAGACCGCCCATGATGCCGCAAGTAACTCTCACCCAAAGCTTGGATGCGTTTGTGTTCTGAGACTTGTTTGCCATTTTGAAAATACCTCCGATATATGTTATATGTTTTTATCAATCAAATAAGGTGGTTTGCTGTTTTTTCAGATCGTGTTCTGTAAGCTTGATCCCCTTAGCGGGCACTTTAATGCGTTTATACGCTACGGGATTCTCATAGGGACACTCTTTGGAAGGATACACTTCTGTAATCACACTGCCCTTTTTTAATTCAAATACCGTAACACCCCTTGATGTTCTTGTGGCATTGGTGGGAATCAAGGCACTGTTAATTGTGATTGCATTCTTCGCATCCGAAACCAAGGTGATTTCAAAGGGTGCTTCTTCATACAGGATAGCAGCAATCGGTGCGGCAGATGAATACGCACCCACAAGCTTATTTCGGTTAGCTTTGGTTTCGTATGCCGTCAGCGGCACTTTGACTGCTTTTCCGTTTTCAAAAACAAAGATGATGTTGTGATTTTCATCATATTTGTCAAGGCTCTTCATGAAAATGCACTTCTCATCCTGCCCCTGTTCAAACTTTAGCTTGGAGGCAACAAATTCACCGAGTGCCGATGCCTTGCAGTTGTCAAACGCCGATACGCTTGATTTGTAACAAAGCGCTTTATCCGAGAAGAACAAAAGCATTTTCCTGTTATCCGATTCTTCCTGATAACGCAGCGAGTCGCCTTCCTTAAACTTCATATCATCACTGCCGCGAAGCGATTGCATTGTGATTTTCTTGAGATAGCCCTCTTTCGAAAGCACAAGACGAACGGGATAGCTCTCAACTTCTACCGTTGTTTTGGGCTGATATTTGGGAATCTCATCGTAAATCAGCTGTGTCCGTCTCGGAATGCCATATTTCTTCTTGACTTCAAGAAGCTGTTTGGCAATGTATTTTTTGAGTCTTGCTTCGCTCTTAATCAGATCCGAAAGGTCTTCGATTTCTTTTCTCAAGTCATCGATTTCCTTCACGCGGTTCAGAATGTATTCCTTGTTCAAATTACGAAGCTTAATCTCTGCAATATACTCTGCTTGAATCTCGTCAATCGAAAAGCCCTTCATCAGGTTGGGAATAACATCCTTGTCGTTCTTCGTCTCGCGAACGATCTTAATGGCAAGATCAATATCGAGAAGAATCTTTCCAAGCGCAATCAAAAGATGGAGCCTGTCCTGTTTCTTTTTCAGATCAAACGAAAGCTCTCTCTTGACGCATTCCATGCGGAAGCGAATCCACTCCTTCAAGATACCGACAATGCCGGTCTGTACAGGCGAGCCGTTAATCAGAACATTAAAGTTGCAGGAGAAATCATCCTGTAAAGCGGTTTGTGCATACAGCTTTTCCATCAAAGCATCGGGATTGACGCCTTTTTTGAGATCAAGTGTAAAGCTGAAGCCGTCTTTGTCTGTTTCGTCGCAAAAGTCCGAAAGTTCTTTCAGTTTTCCCTCTTTGATCATCTCAACCATCTTCTTGGTGATGATCTCAATGGTGGTGGAATACGGAATCTGCGTGATTTCAATGCGGTTATCCGACTTGTTATATGTATAACGCGCCCGCATTCTGAATGAGCCTTTGCCGGTTTTGTAAATCTGCAGAAGTTGTTCTTTGTTATAGATGAGCGAAGCGCCGCCTGGAAAATCAGGCGCTTTGATGATGTCAAGCAGCTCTTCTGCGGTTGTATCGGGGTTCTTCAAAATCTGAATCGTTCCGTCGCAGATTTCCGCAAGATTAAACGAGCATATCTTACTTGCCATGCCCACCGCAATACCCATATTGGCTGACACAAGGATGTTGGGAAAAGATGTTGGCAGAAGAACCGGTTCTTTTGTTGTATTGTCATAGTTAGGCACCATATCGACTGCATTCTTGTCAATGCCGCCAAACAGCTCGGCACAGATCGGGTCAAGCTTGACTTCGGTATAACGAGAAGCGGCATAGGCAAGGTCACTGCTGTACTGTTTACCGAAAATACCCTTGGAGTCAATAAACGGATGCAACAGCGATTCGTTGCCCTTGGTCAAACGCACAAGTGTCTCGTAGATCGATGCATCGCCGTGAGGATTGAGCTGCATCGTAGCGCCCACAACATTGGCACTCTTGGTTCGAGGGCCGGTCAAAAGACCCATCTTGTACATGGTATATAAAACCTTGCGGTGAGAGGGCTTAAACCCGTCAATTTCGGGAATGGCACGGGCAATGATAACACTCATCGCATACGGCATATAGTTCTTCTCTACCGTTTCTGTAATCGGTTGTTCGATCACAGGCGCAGGTTGGTCAAATGCCAGTTCGCGGTTATCTGTTTTTTTGTTGGATTTTTTTGCCATAATTTTGTTTCCTGTTTTGTTTTATATTGGGATCAGAGTGACTTTACAGTATATCCAGCCGCTTTCAAAAGACGGTTATACAAAGCAAGTCCAATATGCTCTTTGGAAGGAAGCGGTGCATAAACGGTTGTAATAGAAGCATCCTGATCGAGTTTGCGAAGGGCGTCAAACAAATTGTGCGCTTGCGAGCGAGAATCAGAATACGACCCTAAAAAGATTGCCTTTTTCTGCATCATGTCGTTTTTTTGTTCATCATAACACAGAAAAGCAACAGAAGGATCACTTGGCGAAAGCTTCATAAAATCAGAAACGGCTGTGAATGTTCCGTCAAGAAGAATCAAGCTTGCTTTCGGTGCATAATGACGGTATTTCATGCCGGGTGCCAGAGGCTTTTCGTTGTCCTTCGGCTTTTCAGTAACAGCTTTATCAAGTGAAACCGTAAAACCGTTCTCTGTCAGCATTTCAATTGTAATCGCTCCGGGGCGAAGCAATACAACTTCATTATCACCTCTCGGCAACAAAATGGTAGATTCAAGACCAAGATCCGATTCCCCGCCGTCAAGGATCGCATCAACCTTTCCGCTCATATCTTCAATAACATGGTCAACGGTTGTGCAAGAGGGTCTTCCCGAACGATTGGCGCTCGGTGCGGCAATCGGGATTCCCGCCGCGAGAAGCAGTTTGTGCGCAATCGGATGAGACGGAACACGCACGGCAACTGTATCAAGACCACCGGTCACAGAAAAAGGTATGCAAGCTTTCTTGGGAAGCACCACAGTCAAAGGACCCGGCATAAACAAACTAGCAAGCTTTTCGTAACAAGGCGAAATCTCTGCATACTTGCCTGCATCCTCTGCATCGGCAAGATGGATGATCAAGGGGTTATCGGAGGGACGTCCTTTGGCGGCATAGATTCTTGCGGCAGCCGTTTCATCCAGTGCCGATGCACCGAGTCCGTACACGGTTTCGGTGGGAAACACAACAAGCTTTCCTTCTTTTAAGAGATCTGCCGCTTGGTTTATATCATTTTGCGAAGGATTCTTTAATATCAAGGTGTTCACAATAGTAACCTTCATTCTTTGCTTTTCAGTTTTTCTGCGGTATCAGCGGCAATAAGTGCATCGATCATATCACCGATATCGCCGTTCATAAAGTTTTCCAATGAATAAAGTGTCAACCCTATGCGATGATCGGACACTCTTCCTTGCGGGAAATTATAAGTACGAATTCTCTCGCTTCGGTCACCTGTTCCAACCTGACTTTTTCTTTCGCCTGCAATTTTGTCAGTCTGTTCTCGCTGTTTGATATCGTACAGTTTGGTACGAAGCATAAATAGCGCTTTTTCCTTGTTCTGAAGCTGACTGCGCTCTTCCTGACACTCTACAACGATTCCCGTCGGCTTGTGAATGATGCGGATGGCAGATTCGGTCTTGTTGATATGCTGACCGCCTGCGCCGCTTGATTTACAAGTTTCAATGATGAGATCTTGCGGTAGAATTTCCACTTCTACCTCATCAGCTTCCGGTAAAACCGCAACGGTTACCGTTGATGTGTGAATTCTTCCCGAACTTTCGGTTTCGGGAACA
>JAFQNZ010000152.1 GCA_017395715.1 Clostridia bacterium
AAGCTTTGCGGAGAATTTGGTGAACTTGAGTTTTCAGTAGAATGCAAGATCGACGGTCTTTCCGCGGCTCTTCACTACGAAAACGGTAGGTTGATTTACGGTGCTACCCGCGGTGACGGTGTTATTGGCGAAAACGTTACGCCAAACGTAAAAACCATTCGTTCCATTCCTCTTTCGGTCGATTATAAAGGAAACTTTGAAGTGGGTGGGGAGATTTACATGCCTCGCGAAGCTTTTGAAGTATTAAATGCTGAGCGAGAAAAAAACGAAGAGGCTTTGTTTGCCAATCCTAGAAACGCAGCGGCGGGATCGCTCCGTCAGTTGGATCCTAAGGTGACGGCATCCAGAAAGTTGGATATTTTCGTTTTCAATCTTCAAAAATGTGATATTGTTTTCGACACCCATCAAAAGACGTTTGATTTTATGCGAGAGCAAGGCTTTCACGTAATTCCTTTCCAGAAGATCTGTCGCAGTTATGACGAAATCATAGCGACGATCGATGCAATCGGACGTCAGAGAAATGAGCTGCCATTTGATATCGACGGAATTGTGATCAAGGTCGACTCTCTTTCAATGAGACGGAGAATCGGCGAAGGAACAAGCACACCCAAATGGGCGGTTGCCTATAAGTTTCCACCCGAACAAAAAGAAACGGTTCTGAAAAGTATTTCTATTCAGGTTGGAAGAACCGGTGTGTTAACACCCATTGCCGAGTTAGAGCCTGTCAGACTTGCCGGCAGCGTGGTATCTCGTGCCACACTTCATAATATGGATTTTATTCGTGAAAAGGATATTAGGATTGGGGATACCGTTGTAGTTCAAAAAGCGGGGGACATCATTCCTGAAATCATCCTTGCCCAAAAGGAAAAAAGAAAAACTGATTTGGCGGTATTTCATATGCCTGACGAGTGTCCGTCCTGCCACGGTCCCGTGGTCAAAGATGAGGAGTCTGCTGTGCGCTGTACCAACTCGGCTTGTCCTGCACAGCTTATGCGTAATCTTGAACATTTCGCTTCTAAAGATGCGATGGATATTGCGGGTCTTGGTCCTGCGGTACTTAAGCTGTTAAAAGATAACGGGCTCGTGCATTCGGTGGCTGATCTTTATACACTGAAAGCTGAAGATGTGGAGTCTTTGGAACGTATGGGCAAAAAGAGTGCAGAGAATTTGATTGCCGCCATTGAGGCATCCAAATCTAAGGGATTGGCACGCCTTCTTTTTGCCTTGGGAATTCGTCAGGTGGGTGTTGCGGCAGCAGAGGCGCTTGCCACGGAATTCCACGATATCGATGCGCTGTTTTCCGCTACCGAAGACGATCTTGTTGCCATTGATGACTTTGGGACGATCACGGCAAGATACGTTGTGGAGTTTTTTGCAAAAGATGAAACCAGGGTGCTGATCGATAAGTTAAAAGAAAACGGGGTTGCGATGTCTTCTATGGACAAAAAGGTTGTTGATCAAAGGTTTGAGGGTATGACCTTTGTCCTGACAGGAACGCTTCCTACCATGTCCCGAAGCGAAGCTGAGGCGTTGATCAAGAAGTTCGGTGGAAAGACGTCTTCCTCTGTGTCGAAAAAAACTTCGGTTGTTTTGGCGGGTGAGGAAGCCGGCGGTAAGCTTACAAAGGCTACCAATTTGGGTATACGCATTATAGACGAAGAAGAATTTTTGAGAATGATCGGATGAATCCGATACAGAGTATAGGTATAAATTATGTTGTTTGATAATGTCAGAATTCACTTACAGGCCGGTAACGGCGGTAACGGTTGTATTTCTTTTCATCGGGAAAAATACGTTTCCCACGGTGGTCCCGACGGGGGCGACGGAGGAAAGGGCGGAAGCATCATTTTTCGTGTTGAAGAGGGAATGAATACCCTAACCTATTATAAGTACAAGCGCAAATTCAAAGCTGAAAACGGTGGCGATGGCGCAAAGAAAAAGTTTCACGGAAAAAACGGACAGGATCTGATCCTGCCGATTCCTCTCGGAACGGTTATCAAGGATGCCGATAGTGGGCTTGTAATCAAGGATATGTCTGAAGCAGGCGACTTTGTTATCTGCAAAGGTGGCAAAGGCGGTTGGGGCAACAGGCACTTCGCTACGCCTACAAGACAGATCCCTCGATTTGCCAAAGCGGGTATTCAGGGCGAAGAGAAAGAGATCGTTCTTGAACTCAAACTGATCGCGGACGTCGGCTTTGTCGGTCTTCCCAACGTAGGAAAATCTTCGCTTCTTTCTCGTATTTCCGAAGCTAGACCTAAGATCGCAGACTATCATTTTACAACCCTGGAGCCTTCTATTGGCGTTGTAGAGCTATCTGATGAACGCGCGTTTATTGCGGCAGATATTCCCGGACTGATTGAAGGAGCGTCTGACGGTCTTGGTTTGGGACATGAATTTTTGAAGCACGTTGACCGTTGCCGTCTTTTGATACACGTTGTAGACGTGTCGGGCAGAGAGGGTAGAGATCCTGTTGCGGATATTGAATTGATCAACCGCGAATTGGAGCAATACAGTCCTGAGCTTGCCACTAGAAAACAGATCATTGCCGCCAATAAGATGGATATTGCCGAGGATGAAGTGATTCTCGACGCATTTCGTCAATACGTTGAGGCTCGTGATCTGCAGGTTATTTATATTTCCGCGGCAACAGGAGAAAACGTCAAAGAACTGACCGAGCTTGCCTACCGTGAACTTCAATCTCTGCCGCCTATTCGTGTATACGAAACTGAGTATATTGAAGAACCTGTGGAGACTTCCGAAGACCATGAGTTTACGGTATCTAACGTTAACGGCGTATACGTAGTTGAAGGCGATTGGTTGTATCGCCTGATGGGAAATATCAATTTCTCCGACAGAGAATCTTTGATGTATTTCCAACGTGTTCTTCGAAACAGTGGCGTTATTAAGGCGCTTGAAGAAAAAGGCGCCACGGACGGTGACACTGTTTCAATTTACGATTTCGAGTTTGACTTTGTGACATAAGAACTACAATGCTACGCATTATAGTTCTTGAAGAAAGGGCTATTTATGTTTTCTAAATTGGAGGATGCGGCAAAGAAATATGATGAGATCGGTGAAAAGCTTGCTGATCCTTCAATTGTGAATGATCAGGGCGAATATCGCCGATTGATGCGCGAGCATAAAGCGATGACCCCCTTAATGGAAAAGTACAAGCTTTACAAAGAAAAGCTTCAAGCTATGAAGGATGCCGAGCTTTTGATGTCAGACCCTGAAATGCGAGATCTTGCCGAGGTCGAGTATTACGAATCGAAAGAATCCTGCGAAGCCCTCGAGGAGGAAATCAAGATTCTTTTGCTTCCACGCGATCCTAATGATGATAGAAACGTGATTGTTGAGATTCGCGGTGGAGCAGGTGGCGACGAAGCGGCTTTGTTTGCGTACTCTCTGTACCGCATGTATACCATGTATGCCAC
>JAFQNZ010000153.1 GCA_017395715.1 Clostridia bacterium
CCCCTACTACAGCATTTCTCCCACCTACTCGGTATGCCGCAACCACGGCTACATCGCAGGTGAGCATTTCACTTGCCCCGAATGCGGTGAAAATACCGAGGTTTACAGCCGTATCACCGGCTACTATCGCCCGGTTCAGAACTGGAACGACGGTAAGGCGCAGGAATACAAGGAAAGAAAGCTGTACGATATTGACAAATCGGTTCTCAAGCACAAAGGCGTGAAGGAGACCGAAGTGGCAGCGCCCACTGTGGAAGTGCCCGAAACCGAAAGCGTGATGCTGTTCACCACACCCACTTGCCCCAACTGCAAGATCGCCAAAGCAAAGCTTGACAAAGCAGGCGTTGCTTACGAAGTGATCAATGCCAACGAAAACGCAGAACTTGTCGGCCGTTTCGGCGTCAAGGGTGCGCCCACACTGGTGGTTGCCGGAAGCAAAAAGTATGAATTGTACAAGGGTGTTTCGGACATTATAAAATATATCGAAAATCGCGGATAATTGATCACATGACCACGCATCTCGGTGCGTGGTCATAATCTGCAACAGAGGGAAAATATGATGTATGACGTTATTATCATCGGCGCGGGCCCTGCGGGTCTGACTGCCGCTTTGTATCTCCGCCGCGCCGAAAAGAGCGTGCTTCTTCTTGAAAAGGGCGCGTTTGGCGGGCAGATCACCTATTCACCCAAAATTGAAAACTATCCCGGCATTGAATCGGCAAGCGGTAACGAAATTGCCGAAAAGATCGTGGGGCAGGTTATGGACCTCGGCGCTGATGTGGAAGTGGACGAGGCGATTGCCATTGAAGACAAGGGTGCTTACAAAACCGTTGTCGGCAAAGAGGCAAGCTACGACGGTAAGGCTGTGATCATTGCCACAGGCGCCAAGCACAGAATGCTGGGTCTTGAGGGCGAAGAGAACTACGTGGGAGAGGGACTTTCTTTCTGCGCGGTGTGCGACGGTGCCTTCTATAAAGAAAAAGACGTGATCGTGGTCGGTGGCGGCAACTCCGCAAAGCAGGAGGCGATCCTGCTTGCCAAGCTTTGCAACAAAGTGACCATGGTGCAGAATCTTGCTGAACTCACCGGCGAAAAGGTCCTCACCGAAGAGGTGCTTGCCACTGAGAACATTGAGGTGATCTATTCATCTCTTGTCACCGAATATCTTGCCGAAGACGGCGTACTTTCTGGTGTGAAGATTCGCTCGCAGGAAATGGGAGAAGAGAAGGATCTGAAAGCTGACGGCGTGTTCCTTGCCATTGGTCTTGTGCCCGATTGCAAGGCGTTTGAAAATCTCATTACACTTGACAAGTGGGGCTATGCCGCGTCAAGCGAAAACTGCGATACCAAAACAGATGGTGTTTTTGTGGCAGGCGATTGCCGTGCCAAAAAGGTGCGCCAGATCTCCACGGCAACGGCTGACGGCGTGAATGCCGCACTCGGCACGCTCGACTATCTCGATGCGCTTGCCAAAGCATAACGATGAAGATAAACCGATGATCCCGACGGTGAAGAGCTGTCGGGATGTTTCGGGTTTCTATAAGGGTAGAAAAACATGACTTTACAAGAACGCTTTGTGCGCGCCAAACGCGCGCTTTTTGATAAAATTTATGCGTCACTCAACCGCGAACAGCGCGAGGCGGTCTATACCGTCAAAGGACCGCTTCTTGTCCTTGCGGGCGCGGGAAGCGGCAAGACTACCGTGCTTGTTAAGCGCGTGGCGCATATCATTCGCTACGGCGATGCGTATTACGATACCACCATGCCGGCGAGTATGACCGAAGAGGAAGTTTCGGCACTCGAAATGGCAATGGCATACGATGACAGCCTCATCGCGCAGATTCTCGAGCGTTACGCGGTGAATCCCTGTCCGCCCTGGGCGATCCTTTCGATCACCTTCACCAACAAGGCGGCAAACGAAATGAAAGAGCGTCTTGCCAAGGCGCTTGGTACCGAGCTTACCGATCTTGAAACCTGGGCGGGTACCTTCCACTCGATCTGCGTGCGTATTCTGCGCCGTCACGGATCTGTTGTGGGGCTGGAGCGCAATTTTACCATTTACGATACCGACGATGCCAAAAAGGTGATCTCGCAAGCGACCAAGGATTTGAATATTGATGATAAGATGTTCCCGGCAAAGGCGGTGATGAACACCATCAGCCGCGCCAAGGACAAGCTGATCACGCCCCAAGAGCTTGAAATTGAAGTGGCGAGAAGCAAGGATTACCGTCTGACGCAGATTGCCAAAATCTACAAACTCTACCAAGAACGCCTTGAAGAAGCCAACGCGGTGGATTTTGACGATATCATTATGAAGACGGTCAAACTGCTTCAAGAGGATGACGATGCGCGCCTCTTCTACCAGCGCCGTTTCCGCTATGTGCTCATCGACGAGTATCAGGATACCAACCGCGCGCAGTTTGAACTGTCGGCGCTTCTTTCGGGTTACCATCGCAATCTGATGGTTGTGGGTGATGATGACCAGAGTATCTACCGCTTCCGCGGCGCAACGATTGAAAATATTTTGCAGTTTGACAGCGGCTTTACCGATGCCAAGGTGATCAAGCTCGAACAGAATTACCGCTCGACCGCAGTGATTCTCGATGCGGCGAATGCGGTGATTGAAAATAACATCAAGAGAAAAGGCAAAACCCTATGGACTGCCAAAAAGGGCGGCGACAAGATCGGGCTTGCCGAAGTGGAAACACAGAGCGATGAGGGCGTGTATATCGCCGAAAAGATCATGCAGCTTGTGCGCGCGGATAAACGCGCGTTCAGTGACTTTGCGGTTTTGTACCGCATGAACGCGCAGTCGAACAGCATTGAAAAGGTGTTCTCGCGCAGCGGTATTCCGTACCGTGTGCTCGGTGGCACGCGTTTCTACGACAGAAAAGAGATCAAGGATATTCTGGCGTATCTTGCACTGGTTAACAATCCCGACGACGATCTGCGCCTTGCGCGTATCATCAACGAGCCCAAAAGAAAAATCGGCAGCGTGGCGCTGGATGCCATTCGCGACATTGCCTCCACCGAGCATTGCTCGATGCTGACCGTTATTGAAAACGCACACAAATACACAGCCCTTGCCCGTATGGTAGGGAAGTTACATGAATTTGCTGCACTGATTCAAAAACTCCGCGAGATTGGCGAGAATGAATCTTTGTCCGAACTTTTTAAGAAGACAATTGACCTGACAGGCTACCGCGCGATGCTCCTTGCCGAAGGGGAAGAAGGAAAAGACCGCCTGGAAAACGTGGAGGAACTGATTTCCAATGCGGTGGAATACGAAGAAAACAACGGCGGCGCGACCCTTGCCAATTTTCTTGAAGAAGTGGCGCTTGTTTCGGATGTTGATAACTATGACAAAACTGCCGATGCGGTGGTGATGATGACCATGCACTCGGCAAAAGGTCTTGAATTTCCTGTGGTGTTTTTGCCCGGTATGGAAAACGGAATGTTTCCCTCAATGCAGGCTTTGACCGAGCCTGAAGAAATGGAAGAGGAGCGCCGTCTTGCCTACGTGGCGATCACGCGCGCAAGGGAGAGGCTCTTTTTGACCCACGCCAAAGAAAGACTTCTCTATGGACAGACGCAATACAATCCGCTTTCTAAATTTGTAAAAGAAATCCCGCCGTTGCTTCTTGACCGTTTCGATCGCGGTGAAAACCGTGCAAGAGCGGCTTACGGCAATCGAGGTACACCTGCTTATGAGCCGCGCGTTGTTGGCGGCATTGGAAAGAAACCGACAGTGCCTCCAAAGCCGAAGGTGGCAGTGGAAATTTTTTCGGTCGGTACAACCGTCAGCCATCCTGTGTTTGGAAAGGGTATGATCCTCTCTGCAAGAAATCTTGGCTCGGATACGCTTTACGAGGTGGCATTCGACAATGTGGGTACGAAAAAACTCATGGCAAACATGGCAAAACTGAAAAAAGTCGAGTAAAATCGACTTTTTTCTTTTGTTTTCACTTATTTGAAATTTTTGAAAAAAAGTTTAAAAAAGGGCTTGACAAAGCCTTTGTGAAGTGATATAATGACAAAGCTGTCGCGTGAGACGGCAAAGATTGGTCCTTGAAAATTGAACAACAAAGAGCGAAGTACAAAGCTTAGATAGAAGATTTAAGTAGAACTACAGAACTCGTACAATTCCTTAAAACACAAAAGAGAAAACTAACTCTTAAAAAAATAAGTCAGCAGAGAAAAGCTAAATCAAGCTTGGATAAGATATGTACAGGCTTTTGAGTCTGTGGATATAGAATTATTCGAGAGTTTGATCCTGGCTCAGGATTA